>JBJMNL010000239.1:0-3789 GCA_045804285.1 Gemmatimonadaceae bacterium | reverse complement strand
GGGAATGCGCGCCAGCTGACCGGGCGAGGAGCGGAAGCGCGGCCCGGGGCGGGTCGTCAACCAGATACCGGACCCCGCCGCAACTCCGCCCCGTGCCACGCTGCCTCCCGCCCCGCGACCGGCCGTGAGTCAACCGGCCGGGCCCGCCGAGCAGCCGCAGACCGCGCTCTCGCGCGATCTCACCGACTTCCTCATCGAGCTGTCGAGCGCGCTCCACAAGAACGCGATCTACCCCGAGGGGCACCCGCTGCTCGACGGCGACGATCACCTACACGCTCGGCGAGGAAGCCGAGACGCTGCAGTGGGTGCACCGCGAGGTCCAGGCCCGCGGACAGATCCCGCTGCTCGAAGCGGAGGCGGTCGTGCGCTCGCCCAGATCGAGCAGGAGGCCGGCACCGACTTCGACCCCGACCTCGTGCGAGCCTTCAGCGCGATGATGCGGGAGTGGGAGCGACAGGACGCGAAGGTGGAGGGAGACTGAAGGCCGCGTGCACGCGCACGCGTGCACGTGCAGCAGTGGCAGGCTTTAGCCGCGCCGGCGGCTTCCGGCAGGTGACTCGCCCGCCGGCGGAGCGGACGGGTCCGCTGTGTTCCGCCCGGTCGGCGCGTCCGTTCGTCACGCGGATCATGTCGCTCACCGCAGATCCGTTCCCGTTGCCCGGCCGCGGTCCTACGCTGCAAACCGGGTCGGGAGGCGTCAGCAGCGCGGGCGGGCCGCCCCGGTGGACACAGCGCACGCAGCGGGCCCGATCATCCGCGGCCCGCCCGGGATGTGTCCGTCGTGGGCGCCGCCAGGCCGCGCTGCTCCGGCCCTCGCGCTCGGCGGCTCGCACCAGCCGCCTCTCATCCCGGAGGTCCTCATGCGTGGCCCCTTCCTCGTGCTCCCCGCGGCACTCGCCGTCGCCGCCGGCGTGATCGCCTGCGCCGATCAGCGCGGCCCGACCGAGATCACTTCGAGCGCGCCGTCGCTCGCCGGGAATCAGAATGCGCAAGGCGGCGCGGCGTTCGGCTTCACCGACGGCTGGGAGAACGGCACGACGGTGACCTTCTTCTATCACAAGGAGTTCTTCTGCGCCCAGCCGCCCTCCAGCGCGGCGCCGAGCCAGTGTGAGGCGGGAGAGGACGGGACGGTGGACCCGCGCCCGGGGAAGATCCCCGTCCTCTACGTGATGACTCCGGTCGGCTTCCGCCCCGCCGAGTCGACGCTGCAGTGTCCGATCGTCGGATCGTGCATCAATCACCCCTCCACGATCGACCTCTCGCGCGTGTTCGGGCCGGGCGCGGCCGATGTGCCGCTGCCCGCGCACAGCCACATCATAGACTCGGCCCTGCCCGAGTCGCAGGCGAACGGCGGTCAGGCCGGCTGGTGGGAGCTCGAGGTCATCGGCGTGACCGATCCGGCGGTCTGGGATCGGATCGTGGCCGGGAAGAGCCTGGCCACGGTGCGGGAGCTCCAGGCCGGCGGGACGGGGATCACGGACGACATCCCGACGAATACGTACCTCTTCTTCGGCGTGCGACCGAAGACGTGAGGCGAGGGCGTGATGCCGGAGATCACATCGGAGCGCCGTCCGGTCCCGGATAGCGCTGCCACGGGCATGGACGAGTCCTCGCGCACCACCCCGACCGGGGCGGCTCGATCGGGCGACCCGCGCGACCGCCGCACCGCCGTCGCCGCGATGATCGGTGGTGCGCTGACCGGTATTGGGGCGGTCCTTCCGTGGCTGTCGCTCTTCGCCGGGCTCCAGTCGTATTCCGGAATGACTGGCCTTTACGGACGCCTGCTGTTCGCCGGAGGCGTGGTGGCCATCGTTGGCGGACTCGCCGCCCTGGTACGACCCAGCCGCTGGCTCCGCGCCGCGATCGGCGCCCTCGGGATACTGCTCGTGCTCTTCGCGAGTTGGCTGGTGCTGGGGCTCCGGTCGGCCACCCGCGCGCTCGCCGCGCATCCACTGCTGATCGCGCGCCCGGGACCCGGGCTCGTCGTGGCTCTCGCCGGCGCGCTCGTCGTTGCCGCGACTCTGCTGCCGGAGCTTGGCCCGCTCGCACCGACCGGGCGAGGTGCCGATGGCGCGGCTTGACGCGGGACCTCGACTACAGACCCGGGCGTCGGTCGCGCCGGCTCTTGGAAAATGGGGGGTAACGAGATGCTGAGCCGGAAACTCACTTCGATCCTCGGGCACGGCGGCGGGGTGCCGTCCCATGGAAGCTCGCGGCGCTGGCTCGGTCCATGGGTATCCGTTCTGGCGGGGCTCGCGCTGGCCTTCGGGATCGAAGCGTGCGAGGACGAGCGGCCGACTGCGCCTCGGCCACCTGACGCCTCGCTCGCGGCCCGAGGTCCGCTCAATCCCGCGCTCGTCGCCCGGGGCAAGACGATCTTCCGGTTCGACACCTACGGCGACGAGACCTTCTGGACGGACACGCTGCGACTGCACGAGGTGATTCGAACGTCCGTGAGTCCGGCGAAGGCGCTGGCGGTCGGACTCAAGGTCGACGTCGACGCGCTCCCGCCGGCGGTGAAGGCCGGTCTTCAGGCCGGAACGATCGACCTCGATGACCCCGCCACCACCGTCGCCCTGTTGAAGCTGGGCGCGGTACTGGGCGTGATCGGAGAGGTGGACGCGAGCAACACGCTCACGCGCGTCGGGATCACCTGCGCGTTCTGCCATTCCACGGTCGACAACTCCTTCGCGCCGGGAATCGGCAACCGCCTCGACGGCTGGCCCAATCGCGATCTGAACGTCGGGGCGATCATCGCGCTCTCGCCCGCTCTCACCGCGGCCCAGAAAGCGGTGTACGAATCCTGGGGGCCGGGGAAGTACGACCCACGCTTCAACATCGACGGGATCAACCTCCCCGTCGTGATCCCGCCCGCCTTCGGGCTGCGCCACGTGAAGCGAGAGATCTACACCGGGGACGACACGATCTCGTACTGGAACAGATACGTGGCGGTCACGCAGATGCACGGGCACGGCAGCTTCGCCGACGCGCGAATCGGCGTGAACGTGAGCAATCCGCCCGACCTCGTGTCGTCGAAGCTCGCCCCCCTGCGCGCCTACCAGTTCAGCCTCGAGACGCCCGAAGCGATCGCCGGGAGCTTCGATGCGAGGGCGGCACAGCGCGGCCGCGCCGTGTTCCACGGCGTCGCGCAGTGCTCGAGCTGCCACATCGGGTCGACCTACACCGACGTGAACGCCGGCAGGCTCCACACTCCGGCCGAGGACGGGCAGGACCCGGCGTACGCGGAGCGGAGCGCGACGAAGCTGTACCGGACGACTCCGCTTCGCGGGCTCTGGCACCCGCCGCAGCTGAAAGGCCCCTACTTCCACGACGGCAGTGCGGCGACCCTCGACGCGGCCGTCGAGCACTACGTCACGCTGTTCGGCCTCACGCTCACGCCACGCCAGAGGGCGGACCTGGTGGAGTTCCTCAAGACGTTGTGAGCCCACGAACCCACCCCCCACACTCCTCCGGAATGAGCGAGGGGTGAAGGGGTGTGCAAGCGAAGCCACGCTCGGCGTCTCCCGTGCAGACCTTCACCCACGGGCCCCGCCATGCGCCGTCTCGCCGTCACCCTGCTTCTCCTCGCTCCGCTCCCGCTCGCCGCCCAGGGCTGGCTCGTGCCGCCCGGGTGCGAGCCCGTGCCCTGTCCGCGCCCGCGCCCGTGCCCGGCGCCGCCGCGCTGTCCACCGCCCGGGGTCGCCGTGGCGGCCATCGCGCGCACGGCGAGCGACGTGCGCGTCGCGCTCGTCGACCGCGTCCTGCGCTTCGAGGTCACGGAGAAGTTCG
>JBJMNL010000238.1:0-5358 GCA_045804285.1 Gemmatimonadaceae bacterium | reverse complement strand
GACGTGGAGCGCGCCGGAGGGACCGTGGACGACGATGGTCGACATGGATCAGGAGGGAAGGGCGGGATGAGGAATGCGAGAGAGGAAGGAATTGTGAAGGGCGGAAGGAATTGTGAAGGGCGGAACGAGGCATGAGGCCGGGACCCCACGCGTGGCTCAGCTGGCCACCGGTGGGGTCCCGGCCTCATCCCTCATGCCTCGTTCCGCCCTTCAGGCTTTTGCCTCGTTCCGCCCTTCAGGCCTTCATTCCGCCTTCCGACTTGTCACTCTTCCACGCCGCGGCGGATCGCCCATCCTCTCACGGCGTATCCGCCAGCGCCGCGTCCGCCTGGACGATGCCGGCGCCCGTGGCGTCCGCGTCCCAGCAGCGGGTGGTGGTCGGCGGGGCGTTCAGGGTGGAGCGGATCCCGGTGCGACAGCCCGGGGGGAGCGGCACCGCCGAGCTCTCGAGGATCGTCTCCGCCTGCGACGCGGTCAGCGCGGGGTCCTTCTCCGCGAGCAGCGCCGTGACCCCCGAGACGTGCGGCGTCGCCATCGACGTGCCGCTCAGGAAGTGGTAGGCCAGGTGCCCGCTGTTCGTCTGGTACGGCCCGAACACCTGGACGCCCGGCGCCGCGACGTCGAGGTCCTGTCCCGCCTTGGCGCGGCTCGAGAAGCTCGCGATGAAGAAGTCGCTCGGATCGGTCGGGTCGGGAACGTCGAGCGCGTACCACCAGGTCGGCGTCGTCCACTGGTCCACCCACCCGATCGCCGCCGCCGAGATCACCGGCGCGTACGCGCCCGGGTAGCTCATGCCGGCGAGGCCCTCGTTCCCGGCCGCGGCGACGACGATCACGCCGTGGGCGATGGCGTAGTCGATCGCCGCCTTGGCGAACGGGCTCAGGCTGCCGCCGCCGAGGCTCATGTTGACGACCATCGGATGCCCGGACAGGGAGCCCTGCTTGAGCTGGGTGACGTAGAGGATCCCCTGCGCGATGGCCGACCACCACCCCGACCCGTTCTGGTTCAGGATCTTCACCGGGATGATCGTCGCCTGCGGCGCCACGCCGGTCACGGGCGTGCCGTTCCAGTTGTAGCCGATGATCGTGCTCACGACGTGCGTCCCGTGCGAGTTCTGGTCCTTCTCCCACTTGTCGGGCGGCGATGGCGTCGCGCCGTTGCCCGACGCGCCGCCCCCGCCGAACGTCGTCGCGTACTGCGTCGCGATGCGGTCGGCCGGGAAGTACTCCCGCCAGCTCGGCAGGAGCCCGGTGTCGAGCACGCCGACGTAGACGCCCCGTCCGGTGTACTGGACGACGCGCGTGTCGAACCCGGGGCCGGACGTGACGTTCACCGCGTCGAGATTCCACGTGCCGAGGCCGTGCGTGAAGTCGCCGGCGTCCTGCTGCTCGATGGGGATCGCCCTCACCTCGCCGTCGGCCTCGGCCATCGCGACGAAGGGGAGCGCGCGCAGGGCGGGGAGCTGCTCGCGCTTGCCTCGCATGATCACGCCGTCGATCTCGGCGAGCACGTCCACGACCGTGCCGAGCTGCCGGAGCCGCGCGAGCTGAGCGCCCGTCGGCCGCTGCTCGAGGAGCAGGTTGATGCCGATCGTCGCCGCGGTCGGCGAGTCGGCGCTGGCGACCGCGGCGGCGGCGACCGGGGCGGTGGGCGGCGCCGCCTGGTCGGCGCAGCCGACCAGAGTGAGCGCGGCCAACACGGGCGTGAGAGCGTGCCGTGCGTGCATGACGGTCCTCCTGTTCGACGTACGAGATCCGGGATCGGATCGTCGTGTGGCTCCTCCGGCGCTCGCGAGCGTGGAGCGGCGGGAGGAGCGGCGGGAGCGCCGCGGCGCGCCACCCGTGCGTGACACATCCGTTTTCAGCAAGCGCGACCACGCTAACACCAAGAGGCCGAGTGGTGCAACCGCACACGCCGCGGCGTGCGGCTGAGTCCGGCTGTGATCGCCCGTGACGCGGAGCGGGCCGGGGAACGGCGCGCGCACCGCGCACGCCGCGCGCCGCCGCATCCGTCTTCGACTCCACTCGTTAGGCATGGACGCGCGCTCGCCGCCGCGGAATGAGGAATGCGAAGCTCCGCCTTTCAGGCTTCGCCCTTCAACTCCGCCCCTGGACCCTTCGTCTCCCTCATGACGTCCCGCTTGGACTGGCCGACCACCGTCCCCGGCGCGATCGCGCTCCAGAAGGAGCTCCGCTCCCGTCTGATCCTCGAGCCCCCGACGGGCTTCGAGCCGCGCCTCGTCGCCGGCGCCGACATCTCGATGTCGCGCGGCAGCACGACGGGCTACGCGGGAATCGTCGTCATCGACCGCGCGACGATGACGACGGTCGACACGGCGACGGCGGTGTCGGAGCTGGTCTTCCCATACGTGCCGGGCCTGCTGTCGTTCCGCGAGCTGCCGGCGCTTCAACCGGCGTGGGAGAGCCTGGCGACACGCCCCGACGTCGTCGTGTTCGACGGTCAGGGGTACGCGCATCCACGGCGTTTCGGGCTCGCGTGCCACGGCGGGCTGCTGTTCGGCGTGCCCTCCATCGGATGCGCGAAGACGATTCTCGTGGGGACGCACGAGCCATTGGGGGCGGCGCGTGGCTCGCGAGCCCCGCTCGTTCACCGCGGCGAGGTCGTGGGCGCCGCGCTCCGGCTCCGGGACGGCGTTGCGCCGGTGTACGTGTCGCCGGGTCATCTCATGGACCTCGAGACCGCCGTCGCCGTCGTGCTGTCGGTGAGCGCGGGGTACCGGGAGCCGGAGACGACGCGCCGCGCGCATCGGATGGTGAACGAGGCGAGGAGGGTGCGAGAATGAGCGGATCGCGCACTCCCGAACGCGGAGCGGCATCCGCCCCGTGCGGCGCCGCCGCCGCGGACGCCGACGGATGATGACGTCTCCGGCCCGCCGGCTCACCGCGCTGGTCGCCCGCTTCGTCGCCGGCCAGCCCCTCGCCGACTTCGCCCGCGACTTCGAGGCCTTCGACGCGACCTTCGACGCGCGGACGCTGCCTGCCCAGCAGCGCGACATCTACTGGGGCCTCGTCGACCTGATCCACCTCACCCGCCCCGACTCCGCCGCGCCCGGCCTAACGAGAGAGGGTGCGCTCAGCCCGGGTTCGCTCAGCGAGAGCGCCCTCCGCGACCGCCTCCGCCACTTCCGCCTCGTCGGCGCCGATCCGGACCATCAGCGCGACGCCGACGCCGGCTGAGGGCAACGGGCTGGCACGCGGTCATTCGGGCCGGTTCCCTTCGATCCCCGGCCGGCACGTGGACGCGGACTGCTTCGTGCGCTAGCCTGCACCTCCCATGAGCACTCCCCTGCGCGGGGCCGAGGACGCCCCGCCCGCGCGCCGCCGGGCCCGCGCGGCCGTCGACCCCCAGCCGCCGGCACCCGTCCCCGTCGGCCTCCTCGCCTTCGCCGCCGGCGCCGCGGTCGCCAACCTCTACTACTGCCAGCCCCTCCTCCCGGCGATCGGTCGCACCTTCGGCGTCGCGAACGGCCGTGAAGGGCTCGTCTCCACGGCCACCCAGATCGGCTACGCCCTCGGCCTCCTCCTCTTCGTTCCCCTCGGCGACGTGCTCGAGCGGCGACGGCTGATGGTCGGACTCCTCGTCGCCGTCAGCGCCGCGCTCGCCGCCGCGGCCGCCGCGCCCACCTTCACCTGGCTCGCCGCCGCCAGCGTCGCCGTCGGCGTCACGACGGTCGTCCCCCAGCTCGTGATCCCCTTCGCCGCGGGACTCACCCCGCCGGCGCAGCGCGGCGGCGTCGTCGGCCGCATCATGGGCGGGCTCCTCGTCGGCATTCTCGGCGCCCGCGTCGTCGCCGGCGTGGTCGGCGACTGGCTGGGGTGGCGCGCGATGTTCGCCATCGCCGCGGCGCTCATGCTCCTCCTCGCCGCCGCGCTCGCGCGCATGCTCCCCCTCGCCCCGGCCCGCGCCGCGATACCGCTCGGCACCCTCTTCCGATCGCTGGCCGAGCTCGCGCGCCGCGAGCCGGTGCTGCGCGACGCCGCGACGCTCGGCGCCCTCGTCTTCCTCGCCTTCAGCGCCTTCTGGACGACGCTCGCCTTCCGCCTCGAGCTCCCCCCGCTGCACTACGGGAGCACCGTGGCCGGCCTCTTCGGCCTCGTCGGGATCGTCGGCGCATCGGCGGCGCCGCTCGTGGGCAGGCTCGCCGACCGGAGCTCGCCGCGCACGACCGTGGGCTACGGGCTCCTGATGCTGCTCGCGTCCTACCTGATCTTCTGGGCCGCAGGCCACACGATCGCCGGCCTCGTGATCGGGGTGATCGTCGTGGACGCGGCGATGCAGGTGGTGAACGTCTCGAATCAGGCGCGCATCTACTCGCTCCCGGCCGAGCTCCACAGCCGGCTCAACACGGTCTACATGGTCACCTACTTCGCCGGCGGCTCGCTCGGCTCGGCGCTGGGCGTGTGGGCGTGGGGACGCTGGAAGTGGAGCGGCGTGTGCGCGCTCGAGGTGGCGGCGGTGGGGGCGGCGCTCGCCGTCTACGCGCGCGGTCGGCGGAGGGCGATGCTCGCGGCGTGAGCGTGGCCGGGGTAACAGCGGTCCGGCGGCGGCGGAGCGCCGCCGCCGCCCGACCGTCACTCGGTCCGCAGCAACACCTTGCCGGTCGTCTTCCGCCCCTCGAGCGCGCGGTGCGCGTCGGCGGCGCGGTCGAGGGGATACTCGGCGCCGATCCGCAGCTGGAGCGAGCCCTCGGCGAGCCAGGTGAAGAGGTCGTTCGCGCGCCAGCGCAGCTCCTCGCGCGTCGCCACGTAGTGAACCAGCGTGGGACGCGTGAGAAAGAGGGAGCCCTTCCGGTTGAGGATCTGCGGGTCGATCGGGTCCACCGGGCCACTCGACTGCCCGAAGAGCGCCATCACGCCGCGTGGCGCGAGGACGTCGAGCCCCGGTAGGAAGGTGCTCTTCCCGACCGAGTCGTACACCACCTGCACGCCGCGGCCGCCGGTGATGCGCTTCGTCTCGGCCACGAAGTCCTGCCGCGTGTACACGATCACCTCGTCCGCCCCCGCTTCGCGCGCGAGCCTCGCCTTGTCGTCCGTGCCGGCGGTGGCGATCACGTACGCGCCGCGCTTCTTCGCGATCTGCACGAGGAGGAGCCCCACCCCTCCCGCCGCGGCGTGCACCAGACAGCGGTCTCCCTCCCGCAGCGGGTACGTCGAGTGGGCGAGATAGTGCGCCGTCATTCCCTGGAGCATGACCGCGGCCCCCTGGCTCGCGCTCACCCTCCCGGGCAGCGCGACGAGGCGGGCGGCGGGGACCACCGCGTGCTCCGCGTACGAGCCCTGCACGAGCGCGTAGGCCACGCGGTCGCCGACACGGACTTCGGTGACGCCATCGCCCACG
>JBJMNL010000237.1:0-8938 GCA_045804285.1 Gemmatimonadaceae bacterium | reverse complement strand
GCGGTGGGACTTCGCGCAGCTCGTCGACTGGTACAACTACCTGACCGGCCGGGGGGTGTGGGGGCCGGGGAGTGGGGTCACGACCGGCGACAAGGACGAGTCGGCGAACCGCATCGTTTACGGCGTGGCCGACGAGGCGGCGCGCGACCGGCTGGCGGCCAGTCTCGCGGCGCTCGACCTGCCGTGCGACCTCGTGCTCCTGAAGATCCAGGCGCCCGTGGTACTGGACGCGCTGCCCGGGAAGTGACCGGACGGAAAACGACCGGCGCGGCAGGGCCCGGCCGACGGCACGCGCGGGGGGCGGGGGGCGGGGGCGGTGCCCGCCCCCGCCCCCCGCGCCGTCCGCACGCTCCTCCTCTCGAGCTGCGTCGGCACGGATCGCGGCGACGTCCAGGCCGCCGGCGATCGCCACCGCGGCATGCAACGGACGGCGCAGAGCCTCGTGGAGCGGGGCGCGGAGTCAGCAGTTCGCGGCCGCGCCGTCCGGCATGCCCACAGGGTCGGGCGTAAGGATCTCCGGCCTCCGCACCAGGTACTCGTCGCCCCAGCTCCGCATGAGGGCGATGATCGGTTCCAGCGTCGTGCCGAACTCGGTGAGCGAGTACTCGACCCTCGGCGGAACTTGCGCGTAGACCGTCCGCGCGATGACTCCGTCCGCCTCCAGCTCCCGCAGCTGCGTGGTGAGCATTCGCTGAGTCACGTTCGGTAGTAGGCGCCGCAGCTCGCCGAACCGCTTCGTTCCGCTGAGCAGATGGTCCAGGATCACGCCCTTCCACTTGCCGCCGATCACCTCCAAGCACACCTCGACCGAACATCCGGGCGTGCGCTTGTACTTCCTGTGTCGCATGACGCCGTCTCCTCAGTGCTCTTTTTGATACTACACCACATTATTGTGTCTACTTGTAGTTAAAACTGCTACTCCCGAGAATTGCTCCACGCAAGCGTAGGTCCGAGTACGACACGGACCCAGACTACACGATGCGAGGAGCGTCTCTGTGAAAGCATATGAGTTACAGGGCGATACCCTCGATGGAGTGATCGCCGTCGAGCGGCCACGTCCGAAGCCGCTGCCGCACCAGGTCGTGCTGCGGATGAGGGCGGCGTCCTTGAACTATCGAGACCTGAGGACCGCCAAGGGCCAGAACCCCCTGCGGGCGCCTGGCGTGATCCCCCTGTCCGACGGGGTCGGGGAGGTCGTCGAGATCGGCGGGCCGGGGACGCTCGCCCGGTCACTCAACGCCGTCCGGCCGCAGGGCGACGTCAGCCTGATCGGCACCCTGACCGGAGTCAACGGGGACGTCCCCACCGTGGACATCCTGATCAAGAGCATTCGGGTGCTGGGCATCTACGGCGGCTCTCGGGCGATGTTCGAGGCCATGAACCAGGCCATTGCCCTGCACCGGATGCGGCCGGTCGTCGACCGCGTGTTCCCCTTCGATCGGGCGGTGGACGCCTTCGCCACCTGGAGAGCGGGAGCCACCTCGGCAAGGTCGTCATCCGGATCGGGTCGCGATGAACGTTCTGCTCGTCTACGCGCATCCCGAGCCGCGCTCGCTGAACGGTTCGCTGAAAGAGTTCCTGCCCGGCCGTCTCGAGGCGCTGGGTCACGTCGTCCAGCTGTCCGACCTGTACGCCATGCGCTGGAAAGCGACCGCGGACGGAGAGGATTTTCCCGGTCGCGATTCGAGCGCCAAGCTCGATCTGGTGCACGACTCGAAGCATGCCTTCGAGAGCGGAGTCCAGTCCGCCGACATCGCGGCCGAGCAACGGAAGCTACTGTGGGCGGACGCCGTCTGCTCTTCCCCATCAATCATGGGGTGGTCCATTACCCCGGCTTCGACGTCCTCCCCCCGTTCGTGGTCTACCGCACGCTTCAGGTGGACACGGCTCGGTACGCGGAGGTGACCGGTGCGCTCGGGACCCGCTTGCGGGGGCTGTTCACCGACGAGCCCATTCCCTACCGCATGCAGAACGGCGGCGACTACGCGATCCCCTGGCTCGACCTCAAGCCGGCGCTCGAAGGCTCGGGCCAGTACGGGCTTCGGCTGCACCTTCGGCCCGCTGGCGCTCCCGTACGCGACGCCGTACGGCGGTCCGACGAGGTGATGCCCTATTCTCTTCCTCCAACTTTCGGCCACGCATGAGAGTCGACGGATCCACGATGCTCCGCTCCTTCCTCGCCGTCCTGGCGGCCGCCGTGCTCGCGGGATGTGCGGCACGCCAGCCGGCTCCCTCGCAGCCGCTACGGCTGTACGTCCTCGATTGCGGGACGATCGAGGTGCGGGACCTCTCCTACTTCGGCGGGGGAAAGGGTGAGCGGGCCACACTCGCCGACCCGTGCTTCCTCGTAGTGCATCCAAGGGGCACGCTGCTCTGGGAGACGGGCCTGCCGGATGAGCTGGTGCGGACGCCGGAGGGGAAGCCCGTGATGGACTTCATCACGTTCCATGTCACGCGCACCCTCGGGGCGCAGCTCGCGGAGATCGGCGTCAGCCCCGGTGCAATCACCCATCTCGGCGTCTCGCACATGCACGTCGACCATGTGGGCAACGCCCCGCTCTTCCCGCGCGCCACGCTGCTGCTGCAACGCGAGGAGTACGACGCCGCCTTCGGGCCCGATCCCGGCAAGTACGGCCTCGACCCCTCCACTTACCCGACCCTTCGATCGAACCCCGTCAGGAAGCTGGACGGCGACACCGATCTCTTCGGCGACGGCACCGTCGTCATCAAGCGGGCACCCGGCCACACGGTCGGCCACCAGGTCCTGTTCGTCAAGCTTCGCAAGACCGGGAACGTCCTCCTCTCGGGCGATGCGGCCCACCTCACCGGCAACTGGGTGCACCGGCGGGTGCCCGCCTTCAACAACGATTCCGCGCAGTCGGTCAAGACGATGGACGATCTCGCGGCGTTCATCGAAGCCCATCACTCCGCGCTCTGGATCCAGCACGATGCGAAGCAGAATGCCGGGCTCCGGCACGCGCCGGCGTTCTACGAATAGCTCCGGACGGCACGTCTCTCCGCCAGATCCGCGAACGGCTGGCCGCTGACCGAGGCACTCCGGCCGGCGCCTGCCTAACGACGCCCGGGGCCCCGGCGGCGCGCGGCATACGACACCCGACGGCGACAGGCGAGGGAGGGAGAGCACACCCTCTCTCGTCCATCGCCGTTCAGCGGTTCCCGCTTCCCGCGTCCCGAGCATGACCGCCCCCGAGCCACGATCTCCCGACCCCGCGCCCGCCCCGGCCGCCCCCGCTCCCCGCGCCGTCCGCGCGCTCCTCCTCTCGAGCTGCGTCGGCACGGTGATCGAGTGGTACGACTTCTTCGTCTTCGCGTCGGCGGCGGCGCTCGTCTTCGACCGCGCGTTCTTCCCGACGTTCGACCCGCTGAGCGGCGTGCTGCTCTCGCTCATGACGTACGCCGTCGGCTTCGTGACGCGCCCCCTCGGCGGCGTGGTGTTCGGCGTGCTCGGCGACCGGCTCGGGCGGAAGCGCGTGCTCGTATGGAGCCTGGTGCTCATGGGGATGGCGACGGTGGGCGTGGGGCTCGTGCCGAGCTACGCGACGATCGGGGTCGCGGCGCCGGCGCTGCTCGTGCTGCTGCGCCTCACGCAGGGGTTCGCCGTCGGGGGCGAGGTCGGGGGCGCGGTGCTGCTCGTGGCCGAGAGCCTGGGGCGCGAGCGCCGCGGCTACTGGACGGCGTGGCCGCAGATCGGCGGGCCGGCGGGGAACCTCGCCGCGGCCGGCGTCCTCGCCCTGCTCTCGGCCACCCTCTCCGAGCGCGACTTCGCGGCGTGGGGGTGGCGCGTCGCCTTCCTGCTCTCGGGGCTGCTCATCGGGGTCGGCGTCTGGATGCGGACGCGCGTCGAGGAATCGCCGCTCTACCGCGAGCTCGCCGCGCGGCGCTCGCGCGAGCGCGGGGCGCGGCAACCACTCCGCGCCACGCTCGCCGCACACCGGCGCCAGACGCTTGTCGTGCTCCTGGTGAAGGCCGGGGAGAACGCGCTGTTCTACGTCTTCACGACGTTCTTCGTGGTCTACGTCACGCGCGTGCTGCACCTGCCGCGCGGGCTCGCGCTCTCCGCCACCCTGATCGCCTCGGCTGTGGAGGTGGCGACGATCTTCGCCGCCGGCGCCCTCTCCGACAGGATCGGCCGCCGCCCGGTGACGGCGCTCGGGCTCGTGGGCGCCGCAGCGTGGGCGTTCGTGCTCTTCCCCGTCGCGGCCGGCGGTTCGCCGGTCGCGGTGACGCTGGCGGCGGTCGTCGGCGGCGTGTGCCACGGGCTGATCGTGGGCGGGATGTCGGCGTTCTTCGTGGAGCTCTTCCCGACGGCGGCGCGCTACACGGGCTTCTCGGCGGGGTACCAGGCCGCCTCGGTGCTCTCGGGGGCCGTGGCGCCGCTCATCGGCGTCGCGCTCCTCGAGCGGTTCGGCTCCACGGTGCCGGTATCGATCTACGCCGCGGCGATGGCGGTGCCCGCGCTCGCCGCCCTCGCGCGCTCGCGCGAGACGAAGGGCGTGGACCTGGCCGCGGTGGAGTAGGGCGCGCGGCGGACGCGCCGCCCTCGACAGCGGTGCCGCGCGCGGGCAGCTTGTGATGCCGCCAGCGCATCGCCGACGACCCGAGAGGACCCGATGGGAACGAGAGACCCCCGCGTCGACGCGTACGTCGACCGCTCCGCCGATTTCGCGAAGCCGATCCTCACGCACTTCCGCGAGGTCGTGCACGCCGCCTGCCCCGACGTCGAGGAGACGATGAAGTGGAGCTTTCCGCACTTCATGTACGAGGGGATGCTGTGCAGCATGGCGTCGTTCAAGCAGCACTGCGCCTTCGGCTTCTGGAAGGGCGCGCTGGTCGTCGGCGACGGGAGCGCCGACGCGATGGGGCAGTTCGGCCGCGTCACGTCGATCGCGGAGCTGCCGCCGAAGAGGGTGATCGCCGGCTACGTGAAGCAGGCGATGCGCCTCAACGAGGAGGGCGTGAAGAAGACGCCGGCGCGCCCGAGAGCGAGGAAGCCGGAGCTCGCCGTGCCCGACGACCTCGTCGCGGCGCTGAAGAAGAACAGGACCGCCCAGGCGACGTTCGAGGGCTTCCCGCCGAGCCATCGGCGCGAGTACGTGGAGTGGCTCACCGAGGCCAGGAGCGAGGAGACGCGCAAGCGGCGGCTCGCGACGACGATCGAGTGGCTGGCGGAGGGGAAGCAGAGGAACTGGAAGTACATGAAGAGCGGCCGCTAGAAGCGCGGCCGCCGGCCGGCGGCGCGCGGCCTGGGCAGTTGCCGGTCCCCTCCCTCTTCTCTTTCGGACGGCACGCCCGTTGCCCCCTTTCTCGCCCCTGTCACAACAGAGCGAGGTACATCGTGGCCAACAACGACGAGCGGCGGGGCGGGAAGCCCGAGCAGGGGAGCGGCCGGCAGAGGAAGGTGCGCGCCGAGGGGGAGCGCCCCGAGCAGATGATCGGCGAGAACCGCACCGACGGGCCGAGCTACATCTCCGACGTCGACCGCATGGCGATGTCGGGGGAGAAGACCGAATGGCAGGAGCGCACCGCGCCCGCCGCGGGCGACCCGGTGAGCGAGGAGGAGCTGGAGGGGCTCAGCATTCTCGGCGGCTCCGACGTCCGCGAGGGCGCGATTCCCGGCGTGAGCGACCCGATCCGCGACGGAAGTGGCGGACCGCAGGAGCGCCCCGATCCGGACGCCGCGATCGAGGGAGCGGGACGGGGCGGCGTGGCGCGGCGCAATCCGCCGCTCGTCGAGGACAGCGCGTTCGAGGACGGCGGCGTGTCGATGTCGGGTGGCGTCGCGGGCGGCGAGCGCGGCCACGCCGGCTCGTCGGACCGCGCCAACCCGGCCGAGGAGGGGAAGAGCGGCCCCGCGGAGTACAAGTCGACGAGCCGGATGGACCTGGACCGGTCGACGGACGAGGCGAGAGGGTAAGAGGTGGGCGACGCGGGCGGCTGGCGGTCGTCGGTCGGGAGCTCCCGGTTCGGAGCTTCGGGCCGGGACTGCCCATCTCGAACCGCCCGCTGATCACCACCGGCGGCCCCATGGCTCTCGACGCCCTCATCTTCGACCTCGACGGAACGCTCGTCGACACGAACGACGCGCACGTCGAGGCGTGGGCGCGCGCCTTCACCCGTTGCGGCTACAAGGTCTTCCCCGACCGCATCCGCCCCGAAGTCGGCAAGGGGGGCGACAACCTCGTGCCGGCGATCCTCGGCGAGGAAGCGGACCGGCGCGACGGCGAGGCGCTGCGCGCCGCGGTGAAGGAGGAGTTCGTCGGGATCGCCGCCGGGCGCCGCTTCCGCGTGTTCGACCGCGTCCCCGAGCTGCTCGACGCGCTGCGCCGGCGCGGGCTGAAGCGCGCGCTCGCCACGTCGAGCGGCGAGGAGCAGCTCGAGGCGATCTTCAGGAGCGCCGGCACCGACCTGCGCCCACTCTTCGACGTCGTCGTCGGCAAGGCGGACGTCGAGCGCAGCAAGCCCGATCCCGACGTCGTCCTCGCCGCGCTCGACGCGCTCGGCCTCTCCCCGGCGCAGTGCGCGATGGTGGGGGACACGCCGCACGACGCCCAGTCGGCGAAGCGCGCCGGCGTCGTGACGCTCGGCGTGCTCGCGGGCGGGTTGAGCGACGAGCGCACCCTGGTCGCGTCCGGCGCGCGGCGCGTCTGGCGCGACCCGGCCCACCTGCTCGGCGACCTCGACGAGGCGCTCCGCGTCGCCTCGCCCGGCGCCGCGCACCTGTCGCGCGACGTGCTCGAGCAGCTGATGCGCGAGGCGCTCGACGCGGCGCGCGAGGGGATGGCGGCGGGGGAAGCGCCGATCGGGTGCGTGATCGCGGGCGGAGACGGCCGGGTGCTCGCGCGCGGCTGGAACGAGCAGAAGCGCACCGGCAGCAGGATCGCGCACGCCGAGATCGCGACCTTCTCCAGGCTCGCCGGCCGCGCCCCGCGCGCCTCGCGCGGGGCGCGCGACCTGATCATGGTCTCGACGCTCGAGCCGTGCGTGATGTGCACCGGCGCGGCGATGGAGAGCGCGGTGGACACGATCGTCTTCGCGCTCCGCGCCCCGGCCGACAGCGGCACGGGGCGCGTGCGTCCCCCGGAGAGCCCTGAGAGCCAGATGCCGCGCATCGTCGGCGACGTCCTGGCCGCCGAGAGCCGGGCGCTGTGCGAGCAGTGGTACGCCGAGCACCGTGGAGAGGAGCAGGCGGCGTACGTCGGGCAGCTGCTGACGCTGACGTCCGGCGAGTCCGCCCCACGCTCGACGCCGCAGGCTCGGCCCGTCGATCCGCTCGGCGCTGAGGGAGAGCGCGGAGCGCGCGGCGTGGAGAGCACCGCGCTTCCCCTCGGCGGCGTCCTCGAGACCGCCCTCTACGTGGCCGATCCGGCGCGCTCGGCGGAGTTCTACCGGCGGCTGCTCGACGCCGAGGTGCTGTTCGCGGACGAGCGGCTGCAGGCGCTGAGCGTGGCCGGCCGCCAGGTGCTGCTTCTGTTCCGGCAGGGCGCGTCCACCGAGCCGGTGCGGGCGCCGGGGGGAGTGATCCCCCCGCACGACGGCGCGGGGCGGCTGCACGTGGCGTTCGCCGTTCCCGAGGCGTCGCTCGGCGCGTGGGAGGCGCGGCTGGCGGAGGTCGGCGCCGCGGTCGAGTCGCGCGTCGGACCGTGGGGACGGGGCGGGTCGAGCCTCTACTTCCGCGACCCCGACGGGCACCTCGTCGAGCTCGCCACGCCCGGCATCTGGTCCATCTACTGAGCCGCCGCGCGACGCGGCGCGGCGAGCCAGCGCATCGCCTCGCGCACGATCGGCTCCGGCACGAAGTGTCCGCCCTCGAACTCGTCGTAGCGCACGTCGTAGCCGGCCCTCCGCAGGCGGGGGACGAGGCGCCGGCTGCAGGCGTCAATCGGGAGCACGGCGTCGCGCGTCCCGTGGGACACGAAGATGCCGGGCGCGCCGTGCTGCTCGGCGGGCGCCGCGAAGCCGGGCGAGAGGGCGACCAGGTGAGTGAACAGGTCGCCGTTCGTCAGCCCGAGCGAGAGCGCGTACGACGCGCCGTCGGAGAAGCCGGCGGCGACGACGCGCGCCGGGTCCACCGCGTACCGCTCGAAGGTGGCGGCGAGGGCGCGGTCCACGACGGCGACGTCGGGGCCGTAGCCGCCGCGGATGACGTCCCAGGTATCGGCGCGCGAGTCGGGGGCGAGGAGAATGAGGCCGGCGTCGTCGGCGGGGCCGGCGAGCACGGGGAGGATGTCCGCGCCGTTCGCGCCGGCGCCGTGGAAGAGGACGACGAGGGGCGCCGGCCGGTCGGCGCGGTGCGCGGCGGGTAGGCGGAGCAGCCCGTCGCGGGCGCGGCCGAGGCCGAGCTCGAGGCTGCGCGTGCTCGCGGCTCCCGAGTCGGCATGCGCGGAGTCGGCGGACGACTTGCCGGCGGCGCCGACCCCGGCTCGGCGAGACGACGAGGGACGTGCGCCGAGCCGCCCGCGCCGGGCGGCGGACTCGTCTCCTGGCGCGACTCTCGCGCCGGCGTGGGCTCTTGGCATCGTCCCTCCCGTGCGACTCGGCCGTGGCGGCCGGACCGCGGCCCCGGCCACGGCTCCTCCGGCCGCCACCGGCGCTGGCGATGCCCGACCCGTGCCACGGGGGCGCGCCGGCGCCGCCTGCACCGGCGCCACCTAACGACCTCCAGCGGTCGACGGCGGGGGGTGACGGCGGAGCGCGCGCGGAGTAGGATCCGGCACGGACGCGACGGGAGGTGACCGGGTGAGGGTAGGCGGCAGACGCGGCGGGCTCCGGCGCGGGATGTCGAGCTCCGCCGCGGCGGTGGCGGCGGTGGCGGCAGCGACGGCGGCGGCGGCGCTCGGCGCGGCCATCCTCGGCGTCGCGGCGTGCCGCGGGAGCGACGCGCGCGCCCCGGCGGCGGGGGCGGAGGCGGGAGCGGCGT
>JBJMNL010000236.1:0-45589 GCA_045804285.1 Gemmatimonadaceae bacterium | reverse complement strand
GGTGAGATAGAGGTAGTCGATCCGCTTCACCGCGGAGTCGGCCGGGTAGGTGAGACCGTCCCCGCGCCCGCAGGTGGCCCAGGCGTCGCGCAGCCCGCCGCGGCGGGCCTCGTCCTGTACCGCGCTCTCCGGCGTGGAGTTGAAGTCACCCCCCACCAGCAGGCGCGCCGCGCCGCCGCGCCGCGCCGAGTCGGCGATCGCGACCACCGCGCGCACCTCCTGGCGGCGCCAGCGGTCGTCGCGCGACGGGTCGAGGTGCGTGTCGACGAGCGTGAGCGCGCCGCCCGGCGCGGCGACCGTCGCGACGAGCGCGCCGCGCGGCTCGTACGACCCGCCCGCGCGCTCCTGCGGCGGGTCCACGGGGAGCCGCACGACCGTGTCGCGCACGACGGGCCAGCGCGACAGCAGCGCGATCCCGTACTCGCCGCCGTCGTAGTCGAGCGTCTTACCGAAGGCCGCGTGGTAGCCGGTGAGGCGGCGCAGCGTCGCCGGCTGGTCGACGCCCCCGGAGCGCCGCGTGCCGCGGTCGACCTCCTGGAGCAGCACGAGGTCGGCGCCCGTCTCGCGCACGAAGGCGGCGATGCGCGGCAGGTTGTCGGCGCCCGCGGCGTCCTTGCCGGCGTGCATGTTGTAGACGAGGACGCGCAGCTCGCGCGGTACGCGCGTCGCGCTGGCGGAGAGCGGGGCGGAGCCGGGCGAGGCGCTGGCGCAGGCGGCGGCCACGAGCGCGGCGAGCGCGGCGCGGGCCGGCGAGGCGACGGATGAAGGGAGTCGGGGCACGCGCGGAACCTAGCCGCCTGACGCGGCGATCGGGACCCGGGGCCGGCGCCAGCCGGGGAGACGATGGCTCGGCGGCCGCGGGGGCGGGCGGGGCTCAGTGCCCGGGGCGAGCCTGCGAGCCGGCGTCGGCCCGGGCGGTGGCCGCGCCCGCGTCCACCACCCGCAGCGCGCCGTCGTGCACGCGCGTCAGCAGGACGTCCTTCCCCGCCGGGTCGCCGGAGGCGTCGAAGCGCACCGTGCCCGTCACGCCCTCGAACGAGTGCGACCGCCCGACGGTCGCCAGGTAGTCGCGCACCGCGCCGCGCGACGGGCCGCCGTCGGTGAGCGCGCGCGCCACGAGGCGCGTCGCGTCGTAGGCGAGCGCGGCGCTCGCGTCGGGGTCGGCGCCGTACCGGGCGTGAAAGGCGGCCACGAAGCGCTGCGCGGCTGGCGACGGGTCGGTGGGGACGAACGCGACGCCGACGTAGGCGCCCTCCGCGGCGGCCGTGTCCACTGTGACGCCGAGCCAGCCGTCGGCGGCGAGGAGCGCCGAGTGGAGCCGCCCCTGGCGCGCCGCGCGCAGGAAGCGGAGCCCCGTCTCCTCGGAGCTCGCGACGAATACGACGTCGGGCGCCTGCCGGCGGTAGTACGCGACGTAGGGCTCGTAGTCCCTCGTCGAGCGGCTGACGGGGTCGATGCTGACGAGCGTCCCCCTGAACTCCGCCGCGAAGGCGCGGGCGAGCCCGCGGCCGTAGCTGTCGTTCTCGTAGAGCACGGCGGCGCGCCGCCCGCCGAGGGCGGCGGCGGCCCGCGCCAGGCTCGCGCCGGCGAGCGAGTCGCTCGGCACGACGCGGAACACCCAGCGCGAGACGCCGGAGACGTCGGGCGACGTCGCCGTCGCGGCGACGGCGGGGAGCCGGCCGTCGTAGAGCCGCGCGGCCGCGAGCAGCGTCCCCGAGTTCACGTGGCCGACGACGGCGACCACCGAGGCGTCGTCGATCAGGTCGCCGGCGATGCCGACCGCGCGCGCGGCGTCGGCGCCGTCGTCGGGGAAGACCGCCTCGAGCGGGCGCCCGCGGACGCCGCCGCCCGCATTGATCTCGGCGACCGCGAGCTCGATGCCGTGCCGTTGCGTGGCGTTGCTCCCCGAGCTCCACGGGCCCGGCGCTCCGATGCGGAGCGGCCTCCCGTCGCGCCCCCCACCGCAGGCCCCGACGGTCGCGAGCGCGGCGGCGATCGCCGCCGCGCCACGCGCGCGTCGTGCCCATGTGTGGAGCTCAGAGATCATCGTCGGTCTCGTCGGGTGCGGGCGTGCGCCGGGCGCGCCGCGGAGGTGGCGGAAAGATGAGCGCCGCCTAACGAACGGCGGCGCACCGGGTGGGCGCGGCCACTACCGACGAGCGATCCGATGGGACGTTTCGCGCGGCGTGTCTGCGCCCCGTCCGGGCCGCGCGGGAGGTGTGGGCCGTGCCAACAGGGACGGTCCGTGCCGCCCTCGCCGCCAACCACCGCCCTACCGGTGCTCTCCCACCCGTTCGAAGGCCGTCGTCGCCCCCTTGAAGAGCCGGAAGAGATACCAGAGCGACGGCACCAGCACGACGAACCCCGCGGCGACGCCGAGGAGGACGAGCCGCAGCGTGACCGGGGGTGCCGCCGCGTCGGCGATCGTCATCGAGGGTGGAACGATGAGCGGGTATTGCGCCCACGCCCACCCCCAGAGAATGCACGAGACCTGCGCGATCGCGGCGACGCGGGCGAGTGCATAGCGCCGGGTCCAGAGCGCCCCGAGCGCCACGACGGCGGAGGCGCCGGTCACCAGGTGCAGGGCGAGCGCCCACCCGCCCTGGGTGAGCACGGCCCGCAGGCGCGGCGCCTCCGAGGCGGCGAGGAGCAGCACGAGCCCCGCGGCGACGAACGCCGTGAGGCCCGAGGCGAGCGCCCGCGCGCGGAAGTCCTCGCGCAGCGCCTCGTCCGCCGCCGCGTCCGGCTCGTTCGTGAGGTACACGGCGGCCAGGAACGCGAAGAGGACGAGCGTGAACAGGCCGACGCCGAGCGCGAACGGCGTGAGCCAGGAGTCGACGAGCGCGGCGCGGAAGCCGCGCGCGAGGTCCGCCGCTCCCACCCGCCCCGAGACCAGCGCGCCGATGCAGACGCCGAGCAGCACCGGCGTGACCACGCTCGCGATGGCGAACGTCGTCCCCCACCGCCGCTGCACCGCGTCGCGCTGGCTGTCGTAGGTCCGGAAGGTGAACGCCGAGCCGCGCGCCACGATGCCGACGAGCATGAGGGTGATCGGCACGTGGAGCACGATCATGAGACGCGCGAAGACGGCGGGAAAGCAGGTGAAGACGAGCACGACGACGAGGATGAGCCAGACGTGGTTCGCCTCCCAGATCGGCCCGATGGCGCGGGCGACGAGCGCCCGCTGTGCCTTCCGCCGCGGCCCCGACGCGAGCAGGTCCCACACCCCGCCCCCGTAGTCCGCCCCGCCCATGAGGACGTAGGCGTTGAGCGAGAGGACGACGAGGGCGGCGACGACGTTCGGGAGGGTGAGGAGCGAGGACGGCGTCATCGGCGACGGGAGCTCACGCGCGGGAGCGCGGGGTGGGGAGCGGTGCCTCGGGAGTCGCGGACCTGGGGACGTCGCGGGGGGCGTCCGGTCGGCTCTCCGGTCCCGGCCCCGCACCCCCCGGTCGCGACCGTGCCCCCGTCCTCACGATCTGCCGGTACAGCAGGACCACCACGATCACCCCGAGGAGGCAGTAGAGCAGCGTGAAGGAGATGAACGGCACGACGAGGCCGGGCACGGGGGTCACGGCGTCGGCGGTGCGGAGGAGGCCGTAGACGATCCACGGCTGGCGGCCGACCTCCGTCACCGTCCAGCCGGCCTCGACCGCGACGAAGCCGAGGGGCGCGACGAGGACGAGGGCGCGCAGGAGCCAGGGGCTCGCGCCGCGCCACGCGCCGTCCGCGGCGTCCACGGCGTCCACGCGCGCCCCGACCCGGCGGCGGGCGCGCCAGGCCGTCCACGCCGCCCAGAGGGCGACGAGCGCCATCGCGGTGCCCGACGCGACCATGATCTGGAAGGCGACGTGGACGACCCGGACCGGCGGCCAGTCGTCGCGCGGGAATTCGTCGAGGCCGCGCACCACCGCGTTCGGGTCGTGGAAGGCGAGGAGCGAGAGCGCGCGCGGGATCTCGATCGCCCAGGGCGTCTCGCGCGCCTCCACGTCCGGCCACCCGCCGAGGCGCAGCGGCGCGCCGCGCTCGGTGGCGAACTGCCCCTCCATGGAGGCCAGCTTCACCGGCTGCCAGCGGGCGACGAAGCGGGCGCTCACGTCCCCCGAGATCGGCTGGAGGATCGCCGCCGGCGCGCCGACGAGGAGCGCGATGGAGAGCGCGCGGCGATGGAAGGCCGCTATCGCCCCGTGCATCCCCGGCGCGTCGTGCCGGCCCGCGGCGCGCAGGCGCAGGAGGAGGAAGGCGTGGATCCCGGCGACCGCGAGCCCGGTGGCCGCGAAGGCGGCGAGCGTCATGTGCAGCGTCTCCGGGAACGTCGCCGGGTTCGCCATGGCGCGCAGCGGACTCACGTTCGCGGGCCGGCCGTCCACGACGTCGAGTCCGGCCGGCGAGTTCATCCACGCGTTGGCGATGACGACGAAGATGGCGGAGAGGGTGCCGCTGAGCGCGACGAGCGCACCGGCCGCGAGGTGCGCGCGCGGCGGAATGCGGTCCCACCCGTAGAGGTAGACGCCGAGGAAGATCGCCTCGGTGAAGAAGGCGAACCCCTCGAGCGCGAAGGGGAGGCCGACGATCGCCCCGGAGAACTCCATGAAGCGCGGCCAGAGCAGCCCGAGCTCGAAGGAGAGCACCGTCCCCGACACGGCGCCGACGGCGAACAGGATCGCCGTTCCCTTCGCCCACCGCTTCGCGAGGTCGAGGTAGAGCGAGTCACCGGTCGTCAGCCACCGCCGCTCCGCCGCCACCATCAGCGCCGGCATCCCGACCCCCACCACCGCGAAGATGATGTGGAAGGCGAGCGACATCGCCATCTGCGAGCGGGCGGCGAGAATGTCGGGCACGAGCGAGCCGGGTGTCGAGGGGCGGGGCTGGTCGGGTGCGGGGAGTCTGGAGTGGCGTCGAAGACGAAAGGCGTGAGGGCGTCGTGTCGCTCGGTCGTGTTCCGTCCTTCGTAGCTCCACCCTCCTCATCCCTCGTCCACACGGCCCCATCGTACCGCCGGCGGTCCGGTTCGACCAGCCCCGCTGCGGCGGGCGGTGCGCATGGGGCTGCCGAACAGCGCCGGCCTCATACGCGTGCGGTTGCCCGACCCGTCGCGACGCGTCTTCCTAACGAGACAGACGGACCCGTCCGTGCCATCCCCTGCACCACACAGGAGGAGTCGCATGCGCCGCCCCCACCCCGCCCGAGCCGTGTCGCTCGCCGCCGCCAGCCTCGTCCTCGTCGCGTGTGCGGCGGCGGCGACTTCGCGCCCCTCCCCGGTCGACACCGCCCGGCGCACGCTCGTCTACGGTCACATCGACGCGCCGAAGCGCCTGCAGTCTGTCCAGATCAAGAAGGTCGGGAGCTTCCGCGAGCCGCGGGCGTGGGTGTTCGACAACGGGGACTTCTTCTTCGAGAACCTCCCGCCCGGCGACTACCTCCTGGTGGGTTTCATCGCCGGCGGCGAGCAGTACAGCTTGCGCAGCTGGAACCTGGAGAGCAACCGCCGCTTCGTCGTGCACACGACGCCCGGCGGGATGCACTTCGCCGGCTCGTGGCGGGTGACGGGGGTGTCGGGCGGCCTCCTCACCCCCAGCAAGTTCTCGGTCGAGCGCAACGACGCACCGAGCGGCCAGGCGCTGCTCCAGCGGCTCCGTCCCTCGCTCGAGGGGAGCGGCTGGGAGCGGAAGGTGGGGAGCGCCGCCGGCACGGCCGGCCCCGAGGCGCAGACCGTCCCGAGGGCGAAGAGCGGCGCCTGAGTGGCGCGCTCAGCCCTCCCCGTCCAGGTGCCGTAGAAACCGCTCCGGCGCGTTGAGAAAGTCGCGCGTCAGCCGCACGTGCGGAAGAGCGTCGTACTCCACCTCGGCCACCGGGGTCTCGTCGCAGCTCCAGATCCGCGCGCCGGGAAAGGCGAGGAGGATGGGCGAGTGGGTGGCGACGACGAACTGCGCGTCCTGGGCCACCATGTCGCGCATCATCGCGATGAGCGCGAGCTGGCTCTGGGGCGAGAGCGGGGCCTCGGGCTCGTCGAGCAGGTAGAGCCCGCCGGGCACGAAGCGCGACTGGAAGACGCGCAGGAAGCTCTGCCCGTGCGAGCTCGCGTCGAGGTCGATCCCGTAGCGCCGCTCCATGTCGGCGAGCGAGGCGCGCATCGGCCCCTGGGCGAGCCCGAGCGCGTACGCCGAGCGGCCCTGCGCGTGGTACTCGTCCTCGAGCTCGCCGACCCGCTGCAGCAGCTCGGCCCGCATCTGCGACACGCGCTTCGCGAAGCCGAAGAAGTCCTCGGCGCGGAGGAAGAAGCCGCGCCGCGTGCGGTGACGCCAGGCGAGGGTGACGCAGCGGCCGAGCGCGCGCTGTGCCTCCAGCGTCGCATCGCGCTCGACGCTCTCGCTCCCCACCGCGGGCAGCCCCGCGGCGGCGGCGATCCCCTCGAGCAGCGTCGATTTTCCCGAGCCGTTCTCGCCGACGAGGAAGGTGACGGGGGCGCGGAAGTCGAGCCTCGTCAGCGAGCGGATCGCGGGGACGGAGAAGGGGAAGGCGGCGGCGGCAGGGCCGTCGCCGGGAGGCGCGATGCGGAGGGAGTGGAGGTGGAGCACGCGGGGGGGAGCGGGCGTCGCCGGCAGTCAGCGGTGGGCAGTTCTCGGTGGGCAATGCTCAGTGAGCAGTTTTCAGTGGTCAGTTCGCAGTTAGGTAGTAACGCGCCAGAGACGGTCGACTGAGAACTAACGACTCAGAACTAACGACTGAGAACTGCCCACCGCTCACTGCCGGCGACGCCCGCTCCCCTCACTCGAAGTCCAGTCCGAGATCGATCGACCGCGCCGAGTGCGTCAGCGCCCCGACCGAGATCCAGTTCACCCCCGTCTCCGCGATCGCTCGCACGGTGTCGAGGCGAACGCCGCCCGAGGCCTCGGTGATCGCGCGCCCCTGGCAGAGGGCGACGCACTCGCGCATCTCGTCGAGCGACATGTTGTCGAGCATGACGATGTCGGCGCCGGCGGCGAGGGCGGCCTCCACCTGGTCGCGGCGGTCGCACTCGACCTCGACCTTCGTGCCCGGGCGGGCGAGGGCGCGCACCCGCTCCACCGCCACCGCGACGTCGCCGTCCACGGCGGCGAGGTGGTTGTCCTTGATGAGCACGGCGCTCGCGAGGTCCATGCGGTGGTTGACGCCGCCGCCGCAGCGCACAGCGAACTTCTCGAGCCGCCGCCAGCCGGGCGTCGTCTTGCGCGTGTCGAGGATCTTCGCCCCCGTCCCGCGCACGGCCTCGACGTAGCGCGCCGTCACGGTCGCCACGCCCGACAGGCGCTGCAGGTAGTTGAGCGCCACGCGCTCGGCGGAGAGGATGGCGCGGGCGTGCCCGGTGAGGAAGAGCACGGGCGCGCCGGCGGTGACGCGCGCGCCGTCGTCGACGTCGATGCGGGCCGTGATGCGCGGGTCGAGCTGCCGGAACGCCTCGACGGCGAGCGGGATGCCGGCGACGACCCCCTCCTCGCGCGCCACGATCGCCCCGCGCGCGTGCCGGTCGGAGAGGACGGTGGCGATCGTCGTCACGTCACTGAACGCCCCGTCCTCGTCGAGCGCCTGCCGGACGACCGCCGTCAGCTCGCGCTGGTCGAGCGGGAAGAGGACCCCCTCGTCGAGCGGCTGCCCCGCCGGCCGCGTCGCGGCGGAGCCGGGCTGCGCCGCCGGCCGCGACGCGGCGGGGTCGGAGCGGCGAGGGAAGTTGGATTCGAGCGACATGGAGACCCTCCGATCGGTATGACCAGTACGTGAGAACAGGGGAGGGACGCTACTACTCCCCCGGATCCCTCATCGGCGTCGGCTCCGGCGACAGCGCCGGCCCTCCCTTGCCACCGATGGCGACCATCCGCTCGATCGCCAGCCGCGCGCGCGCGGCGACGGCGGGGGGGACGGTGATGCGGTGCGTCATCGTCTCGAGGGCCCGGCGCACCTTGGGAAGCGTCGTCACCTTCATGTAGGCGCACTGCGCGCGGTCGCTCGCCGCGACGAAGCGCTTGGTCGGGTTCTCGCGCCGCAGCCGGTGGAGGATCCCGATCTCGGTGGCGACGATGAACTCCTCGGCGTCCGACTGCGCCGGCCGCTTGATCATCCCCTCGGTCGAGAGGATCTGCACCCCCGAGGGGTCGATCGCCCCCGCCGAGAGGGCGTCGATCGCGCTCGAGGCGCAGCCGCACTCGGGGTGGATGAGGAACTCCGCGCCGGGGTGGTTCCGCCGCTGCAGCGAGATGTGCTCGGGGTCGATCCCGGCGTGGACGTGGCACTCCCCCATCCAGACGTGGATGTTCTCGCGCCCCGTCACCCGGCGCACGTGGGCGCCGAGGAACATGTCGGGGCAGAAGAGGATCTCGCGGTCGGCCGGGATGGCGTTGATCACCTCGACGGCGTTCCCCGAGGTGCAGCAGTAGTCGGTCTCCGCCTTCACCTCGGCGGTCGTGTTCACGTAGGACACGACGACCGCGCCCGGATGCTCGGCCTTCCACGCGCGGAGCTGCTCGGCGTCGATCGACGCGGCGAGCGAGCAGCCGGCGGCGAGGTCGGGGAGGAGGACGGACTTGGACGGGGAGAGGATCGCCGCCGTCTCGGCCATGAAGTGCACGCCGCAGAAGACGATGACGTCGGCTTCGGTCTTCGCCGCCTCGCGCGACAGCCCGAGCGAGTCGCCGACGTAGTCGGCCACGTCCTGCACCTCCGGGCGCTCGTAGTTGTGCGCCAGGATGACGGCGTTGCGCTCGCGGGCGAGGGTGCGGATCTCCTCGGCGAGGGCGGGGTCGTAGTGGGCCTGAAGGACAGTCATATGCGTTGAGGGTTCTACCTCATCCCTCGTGCCTCGTGCCGCCCTTGCAAAAGCGG
Source organism: Gemmatimonadaceae bacterium (assembly GCA_045804285.1). Lineage (GTDB taxonomy): Bacteria > Gemmatimonadota > Gemmatimonadetes > Gemmatimonadales > Gemmatimonadaceae > DATMHT01. The sequence continues at coordinate 36,733 of JBJMNL010000236.1, read as the reverse complement.
AATGAGGAAAGAGGGATGAGGTAGGAACTGTAGCTTACCATTCGATGTGTCGTCCCTGCCACTTCCGCTTCGCCTTCGGGAAGTCGCTGCGGTAGTGGCCGCCGCGCGACTCCTTGCGGAGAAGGGCCGCCTCGGCGATCAGGCGCGAGGTGTCCAGCAGGTTCTGCTCCTCGGTCGCCCCCACCGGGAGACGCGCGGCGATCTCGTCGAGGCGGTGGAGGCAGGCGCGGAGCCCCTTCGCCGTGCGATTGATGCCGGCGTGCTCCCACATCACCGTGCGCACCTCGTCGGCCGCGACCTGCGCGGCGCCGCGGTCCACGAGGAGGGGGACCGTCCACCGTCCCTTCGGCGGCACGTCGGTCGCAGCGGGCGTGCTGGCCATGTCGCGCGCCACGCGCTCGGCGAAGACGAGCCCCTCGAGCAGCGAGTTCGAGGCCAGGCGGTTCGCGCCGTGGACGCCCGTGCGCGCCACCTCCCCGCAGGCGTAGAGGCCGGCAAGGCTCGACCGGCCGCGGAGGTCGGTGACGACCCCGCCCATCATGTAATGCGCCGCCGGCGTCACCGGGATCAGCTCCCGCGCCGGGTCGATCCCGCGCGCCCGGCAGAGGGCGAAGATCCCCGGGAAGCGCTTCTGGAAGCCGGCCCCGAGCATGCGCGCGTCGAGGAAGACGCGTCCCGTGCGCTGCTGCTCGCGGAAGATCTCCCGCGCCACGACGTCGCGCGGCGCGAGCTCGGCGAGCCGGTGGCGCCGCGGCATGAAGCGCTCCCCGTCGGCGTTGACGAGCACGGCCCCCTCGCCGCGCACCGCCTCGGAGACGAGGGCGAGCGGGTTCTCGGGCGTGTCGAGCGCCGTCGGGTGGAACTGCACGAACTCCATGTCCGACAGCCGCACCCCGGCGCGGTGGGCGATCGCGAAGCCGTCGCCGGTCGCCACCTGCGGGTTGGTGGTGTAGCGGTACACCTGCCCGCAGCCGCCGGTGGCGAGCACGGTCGCGTCGGCCACGATCTCGGCGGCCCGGCCGGCGACGCTCGCCCGCGCCCCGTAGACGCGGCCGCCGTCCACGATCAGGTCGAGGACGCGCGTCGTCTCGAGGACGCGGATGCGCGGGCTCTCCTTGACCTTCTCGATCAACGTCCGCGCGACCTCGGCGCCGGTCTGGTCGCCGTGCGCGTGGACGATCCGGTGGCGCGAGTGCGCCGCCTCCTTCCCGAGCTTGAACCGCCCGTCGGGCGCGAGGTCGAACTCGGCCCCCGCCGCCTGCAGCTCGCGCACCCGAGCCGGCCCCTCCTCGACCAGCACCTCGACCGCCGCGCGGTCGCACAGCGCGGCCCCGGCGGCGAGCGTGTCCTGCCGGTGCAGCTCGGGCGAGTCGCCGGCGCCGAGCGCCGCCGCGATCCCCCCCTGCGCGTAGGCCGTCGAGCTCTCGAAGAGCGTGCGCTTGGTGACGACGACGACCTCGCCATGGTCCGAAGCGCGCCACGCCGTGTGCAAGCCGGCGACGCCGCTGCCGATGACGAGAAAACGAGTCCGGAGACGGGCGGGCATGAGGCAGAAATCAAGCGGGGGGAGGGGCGGGGGGCCAGGGGAGGGAGAGACTCGGGGGGCGGGAGAGGGGGCGCGGTGGCGATCGGTGTGGCACGGGCCGGTGCGGGGTGGCGTCCGGCGCGGGGTGGCCATCTGTCCGCCACGAGCCAGCTCGCGATGGCGTTCTGAGTGATGAGTTGTGAGTTGTGAGTGACGGGGAGTGGCGCGCCCGGCGCGCACCGCGACCCCGCCAGTTCGCGGCGTCCCGGAGCGCCGCGCCCGACCCGCGGTACGCCCGCCGCCCCGCGTGATACTCACGACTCACAACTCACAACTCATCACTCACGACGGCGTCGCGCCTCTCGACCCGCCGGCAGGGGCGACCGGTCGAGGGGCGTCCCGACGCCGGCACCGAGAAGGCCTCCGGGGCCCTCCCCGCCCCCAACTGTTCCCCTTCCGCACCGCGCCCTACTTTCTCCCCGTGCCGAGCCATTCATTCTCCCTGCGCGCCTCCCTTCTCATCGCCGCGGCGGCGGCTGGCGTGCCGCGCCGCGGCGCGGCGCAGGAGGCGCGGGCGGGGGGCAGTGCGACCTGGGCCCTCGGCGCGCAGGGGATCGGCGTCGTCACTCGTGCCTCGCCCGCCTTCGTCGGCCGCGACTTCACCGAGGGCTATCTCACGCAGCCGGCGGTGATGGGGCACGCCGCCCTCCTCGGCGGGCGACTCGCGCTGCGCGCGACGCTCGACCTCGAGGGGCTCACCCTGGGGCGCGGCGAGCTGACGCCGGGGAGCTACGGCGAGGGGTACGTCGACCGTCGCCACCCGCACACGTACTCGCACGAGCTGGTCGCGACCGTGGCCACCGACGCGGCGGGCGCGCGCCGCTACGCCGTGTCGCTCTCGGCGGGCAAGGGCTTCGCTCCCTTCGGGACCGACGACCCCATGTCGCGTCCCTTCGTGAAGTTCCCGGCCAATCACCACCTCGCCCAGATCCTCGAGCGGGTGGCGGCGGTGGGCGCCGTGCGGGCCGGTGCCCTGATCCTCGAAGGAGGCGCCTTCAACGGCGACGAGCCGGTGGGGCCGGGCGAGGCCCCGACCTGGCGCCGCTTCGGCGACTCGTGGGCCGGCCGCCTGACCCTCGCCCCGCGCGGCGGACGCCTGGCGGGTGTCGAGCTGCAGGGGAGCCACGCCTGGGTCGAGTCTCCCGAGCTCGCGGGCGGCGGCGGCGTGGACCAGCGGAAGTGGAGCACGTCGGTGCGCGCCGAGCGTGGCATGCCCGACGCCGACGGCCACCGCTACGCGCTCGTCGAGTGGGCGCGCACCGACGACGTGGCGAACGGCCACCGGAGCTTCAGCTACACGTCGCTGCTCGGCGAGGGGGCCCTCACCTGGCGCGCCACCCAGCTCGCGCTCCGCCTCGAGCGCACCGAGCGCCCCGAGGAGGAGCGGCTGGCGGACCCCTTCCGCGCCGCGCGCCCCTACACCGATTTCGGTATTCTCGGCCGCACGCGGTGGGACGTCGTCACCACGCACGTCGGGCTCCCGCGCGCGCGCGCCGGCGCGCTGCGGCTCGGGCCGTTCGTGGAGGTCGCGCGCGCGCGGGCGCGCGCGCTGGACCGGCCGTCGGCGTTCGAGCCGGCGAGCTTCTTCGGCTCGGCGACCCAGTGGAGCTTCTCGACCGGGCTCCGGCTGGAGCTCGGCACGCTGCACCGGCGCATGGGGCGCTACGGCGCGGCCGAGCCGGCCGGCGCCCACCACGCGCCGCACGAGGGGAGGATGGACGGCAAGGAGACGCACCACGCGGAGCACGAGACGCACACCAACCACCCGAGGTCGCCATGAGCCTTCGTTCGTCGCAGCTCGCTTCGCGGATCGCGTCGCTCGCGCTTCTCGCGAGCCTCCCCTCACTCGGCGCCTGCGGCGGCGACGGGGGGACCCCACCGCCGCGCGGCGGCGGAGCGGCGCTCTCGGTCGTCGGGCAGGGCAAGGCGACCGACCGCTACAACGCCGAGCTCTCCGTCCGCGGCGACTACGCCTACACGACCACGTGGGGGGCGAATACCGATCGCGCGGTAGGCAACCAGCTCAACGTCTGGAACGTCGCCGGCTCCACGCCGAGCCTGGTTCGGTCGATCACGGTGGCCGACGCGACGACGCTCGGCGACGTGCAGGTGAGCGACGACGGGCGGCTGCTGGTCGTGGCGACCGAGCGCACCGGCGGCTCGATCGTGGTCTTCGACCTCGCCGACCCCGCGAGCCCGCGTCAGCTCTCGCGCTTCACGAGCGCCAACACCACGAACGGCGTGCACACCGCCGAGGTGCAGCGCGTGAACGGAACGCTCTACGCCTTCCTGTCCGTGGACCCGCTCGGCACCTCCTCGCCGTCGCGTCTGACGGTCGTCGACCTGAGCGATCCGTCGAACCCGCGCGAGGTGCTGTCGCGCGTGATGGGCAACCCGTTCGTGCACGACGTCTTCGTCCGCGACGGCATCCTCTTCACCGCGCTCTGGAGCGACGGCCTGACGATCTGGGACGTCGGCGGCGCGGGGCGGGGGGGCACGCCCGCCAACCCGATCCAGCTCGGCAACGTGCACACCGTCGGGGGAGACGTGCACAACGTCTGGTGGTTCCACGACCCGGTCACAGGCTCGAAGAGGTACGCCTTCGTCGGCGAGGAGGGGCCCGCGTCCCTCTTCTCCCGGGCGAGCGGCGACGTCCACGTCGTGGACGTGAGCGACCTCGCCAACCCGCGCGAGGTCGCCTTCTACCACGTCGAGGGCGCCGGCACGCACAACTTCTCCATGGACGAGGAGCGGGGGATCCTCTATGCCGCCTTCTACAACGCCGGCGTCCGCGCCCTCGACGCGCGCGGCGACCTCGCCTCCTGCACCGCCGGCCAGAAGGACGCGAACGGCCGCTGCGATCTCGCCCGGATGGGACGCGAGCTCGCCAGCGGTCTGACCGACCGCGGCCCCGTGTTCGTCTGGGGGGTCCAGCGCGAGGGGAGCTTCGTCTACGCGTCGGACATGCTGAACGGGATCTGGAAGCTGAATGGGGCGAGCAGGTGAGGGAGGGACGAAGGGGCGGAAATGAACGACTCGGCCTAGCCGCACCGTCCCCCCTCCCCATAGCTTTAGCCCCAATGCGCAAGCTCTTCCTCACGCTCGCCGCCCTCTTCCTCGTCCACGTCGCGCTGCTCTTCGTGCGTCCCCGGGGGGCCGCGGGCGCGGCGGCGTCCGGCGGCCGGAGCGGGCCGCACGTCGGGATCGTCTTCGACGTCGGCGGGCGCGGCGACAAGTCGTTCAACGACGGCGCGTTCCTCGGTGCCGAGCGGGCGATCGACTCGCTCGGCGCGGTCGTCCGCTTCATCGAGCCCGGCGAGGGCTCCGACCGCGAGGCGGGGCTGCGGCTGCTCGCCGCCGAGAAGATGGATCTCGTCGCCGGCGTCGGCTTCATCTTCACCGACGACCTGACCGAGCTCGCGAGCGAGTACCCGGACGTCAACTTCGCCGGCGTCGACTACGCGCTGAAGACGGACGGGAAGGGGAACGTCGTGCCGCCGCCGCGCAATCTCGCCGCGCTCAAGTTCCGCGAGGAGGAGGGCTCCTTCCTCGTCGGCGCGCTCGCCGCCCTCGTCGGCGGGTCGAAGAGGGTGGGCTTCGTGGGCGGGATGGACATCCCGCTCATCCACAAGTTCGAGGCCGGCTACAGGGCGGGTGTGAAGTACGTCTGCCCCGACTGCGCGGTGCTCGTGCAGTACGCCGGCGTGACGCCGGAGGCGTTCCGGAACCCGGGCAAGGGGAAGGAGCTCGCGCTCAGCCAGTACCAGCAGGGGGTCAACGTCATCTTCCACGCCTCGGGCTCGACGGGCCTCGGCGTCTTCGAGGCGGCGCGCGCCACGGGGAAGCTCGCCATCGGCGTGGACGCCGACCAGTGGGCCGAGGCGCCCGGCCACGTGCTGACGTCGATGGTGAAGGGGGTGGACAACGTCACCTTCGACGCGATCCAGCGCGTGCGCGACGGCACCTTCGCAGGGGGCGTCTACTCCTTCGGCCTCAAGGAAGGGGGCGTCGGCTACGTCTACGACGAGCACAACCGCGCGCTGATCCCCGACGCCGCGCGGGCGCGCGTCGAGGCGATCAGGCAGGACATCATCGCCGGGAAGATCAAGGTTCCGTCGGAACGCTGAAGCACCGGTTGGCGGTGATCAGTGATCGGTTCGCGGTAGGCAGTGACCGCGGGCCGCCCACTGGAGACTTCCGACTGCCGGCCGTCGTTCGCTCCTTTCGAGTCAGCATGCCGCCTCTCGCAATCCAGATCACCGACGTCCACAAGTCGTTCGGCGCCGTGCGCGCCAACCGCGGCGCGTCGCTCGCGGTGCGGGCGGGAGAGATCCACGCGCTCGTCGGCGAGAACGGCGCCGGGAAGTCGACGCTCATGCGCGTCCTGAGCGGGATGTACGCGCCGGACGCGGGGCGGGTGGAGGTGAACGGGCGCGACGTCACGGGGTGGACGACGGCCGCGGCGATCGCCGCCGGCGTCGGCATGGTGCACCAGCACTTCATGCTCGTCCCGACGCTCACGGTGGCCGAGAACGTCGTCCTCGGCCGCGAGCCGAAGCGCGCCGCGCTCGGCGGGCTGCTGCGCGTGCTCGACCGCGCTCGCGCCGAGCGCGAGGTGGCGGAGCTGAGCCGCGAGACGGGGCTCGTGGTGGAGCCGGGCCGGCGCGTGTCGGAGCTGAGCGTCGGCGAGGCGCAGCGGGTGGAGATCCTGAAGACGCTGCTGCGCGGCGCGCGGGTCCTGATCCTCGACGAGCCGACGGCGGTGCTGTCGCCCCCCGAGGTCGAGGAGCTGTGGAAGGTGCTGCGCCGCCTGCGCGACGCCGGCGGCACGATCGTCCTCATCACCCACAAGCTCGACGAGGTCGTCACCGTCTCCGACGCGATCACGGTGATGCGCGCGGGCCGCACGGTGGACCGCCTCGTGACGAGCGAGACGACGCCGGCGGCGATCGCGCGGGCGATGGTGGGGCGGGAGGTGGCGCTGGCGGAGGTGGGCATCGTGGGGGGGCCCCCCCACCGGGAAGGTAGCGCCGCGCGCGGAACGGCCGGCACCGGATCCTCGCGCGCCGGATCCGCGCACCCCGCATCCGCCGCCCCCCCACCCGCGCTCGCCGTTCGCGACCTCGTCGTCGCCGGCCCCCGCCGCCCGCGCGAGGTCGACGGCGTCTCGCTCGCCGTGGCGCCGGGCGAGATCCTCGGGATCGCCGGGGTCGAGGGGAACGGGCAGACGGAGCTGATCGAGGCGATCGCCGGACTCCGGCCGGCTTCGGCGGGAGAGATCAGGCTCGACGGCGTCGACGTCGGCGCGCTCGACGTGCGTCGTCGCGCCGACGCCGGCCTGTCGCACATCCCCGAGGATCGCCACCGCCGCGGACTCGTGCTCGACTACTCGGTGGCCGACAACCTCATCCTCGGCCGCCAGCACCACTTCACCGCCGGACCCGTGCTCGACCGCCGCGCCGTGGCGGCGAACGCCGCCGAGCAGGTGCGGACGTTCGACATCCGGCCGGCGGACCCGTCGCTGCCGGCGCGCGCGCTCTCCGGGGGCAACCAGCAGAAGCTCGTCATCGCGCGCGAGATGGGGCGCGACTTCTCCGTCCTCCTCGCCGCCCAGCCGACGCGCGGCGTGGACGTCGGCGCGATCGAGTTCATCCACGGGCGGCTGCGCGCGGCGCGCGACGCGGGCAAGGCGGTGCTCCTCGTCTCGGCCGAGCTCAACGAGATCCTCGCCCTCGCTGACCGGGTCGCGGTGATGTACCGCGGCCGCTTCGTCGCGGTGCTGCCGCGCGCCGAAGCGAGCGAGGAGATGCTGGGGCGGTACATGACGGGCGCCACGGCGGAGAGTGCGGCGTGACGGCCAGCAACAGTGACCAGGGACGAGGGACCGGGGACAGGTGAGCGCTGACGAATCGACTGTGACGGCCACGCAGGAGCCGGACGTCTCCACGACGCTCTCCTCGTCGCCGCCGCCGCCAGCGCCGTCCGCCGCCGGCCCCAGGCCCCGGTCGCTGGCGCTGTTCGAGGAATCCGTCCTCCCCGCCCTCGTCGCGCTCCTCGTCGCGCTCGTCGCCGGGGACCTGCTGATCCTCGTCTACGGCCAGTCGCCGGGCGCGGTCTACCGGCTGATGCTCGAGGGGACGTGGGGGAACGCGTACGGCTTCGGGCAGGTGCTCTACAAGGCGACGACGCTCGTCTTCACGGGGCTCGCCGTCTCGCTCGGGCTCCGCGCCGGCCTGTTCAACATCGGCGCCGAGGGGCAGCTCGCGGCCGGTGGCTTCGCCGCGGCCGCGCTCGGCCTCGTGCTGCCGGCGGGGACGCCGGCGCTCGTCGCCGTGCCGCTGTGCGTGCTCGCGGCGGCCGCCGGCGGCGGCGCGGTGGGGGCGGTGCCGGGCGTGCTCAAGGCGCGCTTCGGCGCGCACGAGGTGATCGTCACGATCATGCTCAACTTCATCGTCCTCGCCCTGCTGAACTGGATCGTCGCCGCGAGGCTGCACGTCCCCGAGACGCTGCACACGCCGGAGATCGTGCCGCGCGCGGCGGTGCCGCGCCTCTCGGCGCTGCTCCCCGCCTTTCACGGCTCGGCGGCCAACGTCACCATCGTCCTCGCGCTCGGCGTGGTGGCCGCGGCGGGGTGGTACCTGTTCCGCACGCGGCGCGGCTACGAGCTACGCGCCGCGGGCCTCCAGCCGGAGGCGGCCGAGTACGGCGGCGTGGACGTGCCCGGCGTCTGGACGCGCGCCCTCGCCCTCTCGGGCGCGATCGCCGGGCTCGGCGGCGTCAACTACGTGCTCGGCTACAAGCACTACTACGAGGACGGCTTCGCGGGCGGCTCCGGCTTCCTCGGCATCGCGGTCGCGCTCGTCGGCCGCAACCACCCGGCCGGCGTCGTGGTCGCCGCGCTCCTCTTCGCCACCCTGAGCCAGGGCGGGCTCGCGATCCACGCCCTCGTCCCGAAGCAGATCGTCGAGGTGCTGCAAGGGATCGTGATCCTGGCGGTGGCGGTCAGCGTGCCGGAGGTGCGGCGGATCCTGGGGCAGAGAACGAAGGGTACGACGAAGGGCGGAACGAGGAATGGGGAATGAGGGCCGGGACGCTTCGGGGGGCCATGCCGGCCACCGGTAGCCTCCCGGCCCTCATTCCTCATTCCTCGTTCCGCCCTTCCCATCTTCACTGAACAATGTCCTTCCTCGCCATCCTCGCCCAGATCATCCGCATCGCCGTTCCCTACCTGTTCGCCGCCTCCGGCGGCGTCGTGGCGGAGCGGGCGGGCGTCGTCAGCCTGACGCTCGAGGGGTTCATGCTCACGGGGGCGTTCACGGCGGCGCTCGGCAGCTACTACAGCGGGAGCCCGTGGATCGGGCTGCTCTGCGGGGCGGCGGGGGGGCTCCTCTTCGGGATGCTGCACGCGATCGCCTCGGTGCGCTACAAGGCGGACCAGATCGTCGTCGGCGTCGCAATCAACCTGCTCGCGGTCGGGATCACGCGCTTCTTCCTCCGCTTCGCCTTCGACAGCTCGTCGAACTCGCCGCGCGTGCCCGGCTTCGGCGGGACGGCGGCGGTGAGCGCGGTGGCGGGCGGGGCGACGCAGACCGCGGCCGCGGGCGGCGGCGGGCTGTCGCCGCTCGCCTCGCTCGCCAACCCGCTCATCCTGCTCGGGCTGCTCGCCGTGCCCGTCGTCGCCTTCCTCGTCTACCGGACCGCGTTCGGGCTGCGCGTTCGGGCGGCCGGCGAGAAGCCGGAGGCCGCCGTCTCGCTCGGCGTGCCCGTCGGTCGCGTGCGCTACGCCGCGGTGGCGCTCTCAGGGGTGCTCGCCGGCCTGGGCGGCACCTACCTCGCGCTCGACCAGCACCAGTTCACCGACCAGATGACCGCCGGCCGCGGCTTCATCGCGCTCGCCGCGGTGATCTTCGGCCGCTGGGACCCGCTCCGCGCCGGCGCCGCCTGTTTCCTGTTCGCGGCCGCCGAGACGCTCCAGATCCAGCTCCAGGGCTCGCGCGTCCCCTCGCAGTTCGTGGAGATGATCCCCTACGCGCTGACGATCGTGGCGCTCGCCGGGGTGGTGGGACGGGCGGTTCCGCCGGCGGCGCTGGGAAAGACGGAGGCCGCCTAGCGCGTCGGGAATCGGGCGTGGGGCGGGTGCCCGCCGAAGGCGGGCGGTTGGAATCGAGTGCGCTCCGCCCACGGTAGGGCGTTTTCGCTACATTTCCGCATCCCGCGCCGCGCGCGACTCCCGATTCCATCCGCCCGCCCTGAGCGGGCACCCGCCCCACGCCCGACGCAGTGACCGACCACCTCACCACCGTCAACCGCCTGCTCCCCCTGCTCGTCGCCGCCGTCCTCGGCGGCGCGGTGCTGTTCGCGCGCAAGCGCGTGCCGGCGGCGCTCGTGACGCTGATGATCACGGCGTTCATCGACATGGTCGGGCTGCTGATGGTGCTGCCGCTCCTGCCGTTCTACGCCAAGGATCTGACCGGCAGCGGCATCGTCGTGCCGCTCGGCTGGGGGCGGGGCGTCACGATCGGGGTCGGGCTCGTCACGGCGCTCCTCGTGACCGCGTTCACCGTCGCGCAGCTCGTGAGCGCGCCGCTCTGGGGGCGCTTCTCCGACCGGTGGGGGCGGCGCCCGGCGCTCCTCGTCGCGCTCGGCGCCTCGGCGGTGGCCTACGTCATCTTCGGCTTCGCGACCTCGCTCGCGCTGCTCTTCCTGTCGCGCCTCGTGCAGGGCGCGGGGGGCGGGACGGTGGGCGTCATCCAGGCCTACGTCGCCGACGCGACGGAGCCGGAGCAGCGGGCGCGCAACCTCGGCTGGCTCTCGGCCGCCACCAACCTCGGCGTCTTCCTCGGCCCGGTGCTCGGCGCCTTCTCGGTGTCGTTAGGCAGCGGGCCGGGCGTGACGGTGTTCGGGGAGCGCGTCGCCCTCGGCCACGCCGCGCCCGGCCTCATCGCGGCGCTGCTCTGCCTCGTCAACATGGCGTTCGCCTGGCGCTTCCTGCGCGAGTCGAACGTCGGCGCGGCCGCCAACCGCGCCGCGCCCAGCCGCCGGGGCGCCTCGCGTGCCGCGGTGGCGCGCGTCGTCACCCACCCCGCCGAGCCCGCCCCGCGGCTGATCTGGATCTACGCGATCGCGATCGGCGCCCAGCAGGGGATCACGACGATCCTCGCGCTGTTCCTGGCCGAGCGCTTCGGCGTGACCGCGAAGACCATCGGGTACCTGTTCATGTACATCGGCGGGTGGTCGGTGCTGAGCCGCGCGCTGCTGCTCGGCAAGGCGCTCGACCGGCTCGGCGAGGCGCGGCTGTCGCGCGTGGGGTCTGCGCTGCTCGCCCTCGGGCTCGCGGCGATCCCCTTCACCTACTCCCTCCCCGCGCTCGCCGTCGCGGTCACGCTCGTCCCCCTAGGCACCGCCTTCACCTTCCCGTGCGTCACGGCGATGCTCTCGCGCGTCATTGCGCCGAAGGAGCGCGGCCTCTACATGGGCGTGCAGCAGACGTTCGGCGGGATCTCGCGGGGCATCTTCCCGATCGTCCTCGGGCTTGCCTGGGATCACGTCGCGCCCGGGCTCACGCGCGGCGTCCCGTTCTGGATCTCGAGCGCCCTCGTGGCGTTCACGATCTTCCTCGGGATGGGGATGGAGGGATACGTCACCGCGAAGAAGCCGGCGGCGGTGCCCGCGGACTGAGCGGGGGAATACGTAAAAGGCGGAATGAGGCATGAGGCATGAGGGCCGGGACGCTACGCGGGGCTATTCAAGCACCCCATGGCGTCCCGGCCCTCATGCCTCATTCCGCCCTTCGCCCTACGCCCTCCCTCCGAGCCCCGGCTCGCTGTCCAGCACCGCCTTCGCGATCTCCACCATCGGCACCGAGCGGTCCTGGCTCGTGCGCTGGAGGATGCGGTAGGCCTCCTGCTCCGAGCCGCCGGTGCGGCGCATCAGGATCCCCTTCGCGCGCTCGATCGTCTTGCGGTTCTCGAGCTGCTGCTTGGCCGTCTGGGCGTCGCTGCGCGCCGTCTTGAGGTCCCGGGCGCGGCTCACGGCGAGTCGGATCGTCGAGTCGAGGATCTTCGGCGGCACCGGCTTCGGGAGGAAGGCGATCGCCGACGTCGCCGACACCTCCGCGTCGCTGAGCGTGATCGTCGGGTCGCCGCTGAAGAGGACGACGGCGGTCGTCGGGCGGGCGGCGGTGATCTGCTCGGCGGCCTCGATCCCCGAGCCGTCGGGCATGTGGACGTCGAGCAGCACGGCGTCGGGCGACACCTCGAGCGCGCGCTCCACCGCCTCGCGGCCGCTCGCGACCTGGGCGACGACCGTGTGGCCGTGCGCGGCGAGGAGGTCCGCGATCGTGGCGCGGGCGTTCTCGTCGTCCTCGGCGATGAGGACGCGGATGGCGGACATGCCGGGGCTCGTCGTCATGGGCAACCTGTGGTGAAGGGTCGAGCGTCCAAGCGTCCGCGCGCCAGGGAGCGCGGTACCGTCCGTCAGCCGTCGGCGGCGACGAGCGAGAGCAGCTGCGTCGCCCGCACTGGCTTGGCGACGGTGAAGTCGGCACGCGGCGGCACGACCCCGTCCGCTCCATCGAGGGATGCGACGAGCCCGACGCGGAGGTCGCGCCAGCGCGCGCGGGCCGCGTCCACCACCACGCTCCCGGCTGCGTCGGGGAGCGCGGGGGCGACGAGCAGCAGGTCGTAGCGCCCGTGGCGCGCGGCGGTCGCGTCGAGCCGCGCCAGCGCCTCGGTGGCCGAGGTGGACGCGTCGACCACGTGCCCGTCGGCGACGAGGAGCGCGCAGACGACGTCGCGCGATGTCGCGTCGTGGTCCACGACGAGGACGCGCTTCGGGACGCGGTCGAGGAAGGCGTGGAACTCACCGCTCGGCGTCAGCGCGGTGGCGAGCGGGAAGACGAGTCGCACGGTCGTACCGGCGCCGGGCGAGGAGACGATCTCGGCGCGCCCGCGGTGCCGCTTCACGATCCCGTAGACCTCCGAGAGCCCGAGCCCCGTCCCGTTCGCCCCCTTCGTCGTGAAGAAGGGCTCGAAGGCGCGCTCGGCGACGTCGGTGGTCATGCCGTGGCCGGTGTCGGACACCTCCACCACCGCCTCCCCGTTGTCGACGCGCGTCGCGATGCCGATCGTGCTGACGCCGGCGCCGGCCATCGAGTCGAGCGCGTTCTGCACCAGGTTGATGAGCGCCTCGCGGATCTCCGACGGCAGCCCGCGCGTCAGCGCGCCGTCGGCCACGGCGCGCCGCAGCTCGATCTCGGCGCCGAGGGCGCGCGCGCGCCACACGGGGCGGGTCATCGCGATCACCTCGTCGGCGATCACGGAAAGGTCGATCAACTCATCGTGCGACCCGATCTCCGGCTCCTGGCGGATGAAGCGGCCGACGCGCGCCGCGGTCGCCGCCCCCGTCTCGGCGGCCTTGGCGATGCGCGTCGCGTAGTCGCGCACCGCCTCGGTGTCGGCGGGGTCGAGGAGGATCAGGTGCGCCGCCGCCATGATCGGGTTGAGCGCGTTGTTGACGTCGTGCATGACGCCTGCCGCGAGCTGTCCGACCGCGGCCAGCCGCCGCTCGCGCGCCCGCGCGTCCTGCAGGTGCAGCAGCTCCTGCGTGCGCTGCTCGAAGCGGCGGATCCGCGCGCCGCCGTCGGCGGCCCGCGCGCCACCCTCGGGCGCCACCTCGAGCGTGACGTCCCGCCCGACGAAGCAGAGCGCCCGCGGCAGGCCGCCGCGCGCGGGGACCGGCGTCAGCGTCGCCTCGACGACGCGCACCTCGCCGTCCCCGTCGTCCGCGCCGTCGCCCGCCGGCTCGCCGCAGCGCAGCGCGAAGCGCACCGGCCGGTGGGCGTCGGGGTTGCCGGCGAGGTCCACCGGCACGCCGAGGTCCGCCGGCCAGTCGGGAAAGATCGCGGAGAGGGTGTCGACGCCGATGCGCCCGGGCTCGCGCCCGAGCAGCTCGTAGAAGCGCGTGTTCGCGCGGACGAGCGCGAGGTACTCGTCGAAGAGCGCGATCGCGAACGGGACCGCTTCGAGCAGATCCTCCAGACGCGACGCGCCGGCGGCGTCCATCAGAGGGACGGCTGCGGCCGACGACGTCGGTCCCTCACCCCCGCGGGGCGCGGCCGGCCGCTTCGCCGTGGAAGTGACGTGTGGGCGGTGAAGCATCTCGTGCCGTCGTGCTGGGCCGGCGAAGCCCTCCGCGAGTCGGAGCGCGTCGCGCGCGGCGCTTCCCGTCGCTCGACCTCGCGGCGGTGCAAAAACTTATGGGTACTCCCGGAACCCGTCAATCTTTGGAATCTGGGTCACAATTCGCACCGAGCCTCGGGCGTCGGCCGGAGATCCACCGGACTGGGCCGTTCCTGGGGCTCCCTGGCTAAGCGACCGGCGGGGCGACGGAGTTCCCGAAGCCGGGGTTCCCATCGTGCCGGCCGGCGGGCAGCGCGTCGCTAGGCGCCCCGCCCGCCGGACGCCGCCCCCTCGGGGCGCGCGGGCGTCGTCACCTGCGTCGACGGCGAGGGCGTCGGGGGCACGGGCGTCGAGGGGACGGTCAACTCCGGCAGCGGCACGGAGCGCTCCATCGGGCTCGAGATGAGGCGGACGCCGCGCTGGTAGGTGAAGTAGGCGTACGCCCACTGCACGAGGACGCTCGCGCGGTTGCGGAAGCCGACGAGGTACAGGAGGTGGACGAAGAGCCAGACCCACCACGCGAGCCACCCGCGCACGTGGAAGCGACCGAAGTCGGCGACCGCCCTGTGGCGGCCGATCGTCGCCAGGTTTCCCTTGTCGAAATAGCTGAACCGCTCGGTGGGCTGGCCGCGCATCAGCCGCAGGACGTTCCTCGCCGCGCGCGCCCCCATCTGGTTGGCCGCGGGCGCGACGCCGGGTACGAACCTGGGGGGCTGCGCCGCCGTTGGCGCGTCCTCGATCGTCGAGCCTTGCCACGAGCGAGCGGCCGCGTCCCGTGCCGCCGGCGGATCGAGCCGCACCGCCGCGAGGTCGCCGGCGACGAACAGCTCCGGGTGGCCGGGGATCGAGAGGTCGGGGAGCACCTCGACGCGCCCGGCGCGGTCGAGCGGCGCGCCTAACGACCGGCCGACCGGCGAGGCCGCGTTTCCGGCGGCCCAGAACACCGTCCGCGCCGGGATGCGCTCGTCTCCCACGTACACAGCGTCGCCCTCGACGCGGGTGACGATCGACCGCGTGCGCACCTCGACGCCGAGCGCCCCTAGGTCGCGCTCGGCGCGCGCCGAGAGGTCCTCGGGGAACGCCGGCAGGATGCGCGGACCGCCCTCGAGGAGAATGACGCGCGTGCGGCGCGTGTCGATGTTGCGGAAGTCGTCGTGCAGGGCGTACTTCGCCGTGTCGGGGATCATCCCCGCGAGCTCGACGCCGGTCGGCCCGCCGCCGACGATGACGAACGTCTGTAGCGCGTCGCGCTCCGCGGGGTCGGCCGCCTTCTCCGCCTGCTCGAAGGCGAGGAGGAATCGGCGGCGCAGCTCGTACGCGTCGGCGATGCTCTTGAGACCCGGCGCGATCGCCTCCCACTCGTCGTGCCCGAAGTACGAATGGCGCGTGCCCAGCGCGACGATGAGGTAGTCGTACGGCACCTCCCGGCCGTCGTCGATCACCACTACGCGGCGGCCGACGTCCACCCGGCGCACGACGGCCATCAGCACCGTGGTGTTCCGCGCCTTCCGCAGCACCCAGCGGATGGGGACGGTGATGTCGCTCGGCGCGAGCGTCGCCGTCGCCACCTGATAGAGCAGCGGCTGGAAGAGATGGTGGTTCGTGGCGTCGATGACGGTGACGTCCGCCTCTGCTCCGCGCAGCGTCTTGGCCGCGCTGAGCCCGGCGAAGCCGCCGCCGAGAATCACGATCCGCGGCCGCCGCGGCGCCGCCGTCCGTGCTGTGGGTGTTGTGGGTGCTGCCGATGCCTCTGTCATCTGTCGTCGAATCCTGCTCCGCTCTCGTCGGTTCGGGGCGTGGCGCCGCCCGCGCGGCGCTCGCACCGGCGACGGCCACGCCCACGGAGCGAGAGCCGTGCTAGCGCGCGCCCTACCCGGCGAGCGCCCGGCCGCCCTCGGCGGTCTCGTCGGCCGCGCGCGGGGTGCGCGGCTCGAGGAGGCGGGCGGCGAGGGTGATGAGGAGGACGAGGCCGATCAGCAGGACGCTGTAGGCTGCCGCGCTCCCGAAGTTGAGGTTGCGGATCTGGGCCAGGATCTCGACCGAGATCGGGCGGTTGCGGTGCGTGTAGAGGACGACGCTCGCCACGAACTCACCCACCGCCGTGACCGCCGCGAGCGTGGCGCCGGCGACGAGTCCGGGGCGCGCCGCGGGCAGGATGACGCGCCGCATCGTCATCCACCACGGCGCGCCGAGCCCGCGCGCGGCGTCCTCGAGCGACGGGTCCATCTGCTTGAGCGACCCCTCGACCGCCGAGGCGACGAGGGGGACGCCGCGGACGAAGTACGCGAGCGGGAGGATCCAGAAGGTGCCGACGAGCAGCACGCGGCCGGAGAGCGGGGCGTCGCGGTTGAACGTCGACGCGAGGCCGATCGCGATCGCCGTCGCCGGGATCGCCCACGGCAGGGCGACGAGGAGCTCCAGCAGCCGCCGTCCGCGGAAGCGCCGCATCACCACGAGGTAGGCCGCGAGGAAGCAGACGACGACGTTCGCCGCCGTCGCGACGAGCGCCATGAGGACGCTGTTGCGCACCGGCTGCCAGAGCTGCGGGTCGGTGGCGAGGCGGCGGAAGTTGTCGAGCGTGTACTCGGGCGGGAGCACCTGCGTCGTCCACGCCCCGTCGCGGGCGAAGGAGACGAGGAGCACCATGAGGTGCGGGAGGACGAGCAGGAGGACGAGGAGGGCGGCGAGCGCCGGCGCGACGACGCGCGCCGCGCCGGCGCGGGCGACGGCGCGCGTCGCCCGCCCCTTGCCGCTCACCGTGTAGCGGCGGCGCCCCTCGAACCAGCGCAGCAGGGCGAGCGCGGCGACCGCGCTCACCGCCAGCACCGTCGTCTCGACGTAGGCGATCCCGGTCGCGCCGTTCAGCCGCGAGGCGACGATCTGCGTCGACAGCACGCGAATCCCCCCGCCGAACACGTACGGCGCCGAGAAGGAGCCTAACGAGCTCATGAACACGAGGAGCGTCGCGCCGGCGAGCGCGGGGGTGAGCAGCGGCACGGTCACCCGCCGGAGCCGCCGCCATCGGCCGGCGCCGAGCCCCGCTGCCGCCTCCTCGAGCGCCGCGTCGGCCCGCTCGAGCCCCGCCGAGACGAAGAGGTAGACGTAGACGTACATCGTGTACGCGTGCACGAAGACGATCGCCGGCACGCCGGTGAGCGTCCACGGCGCGCGCCGCAGGCCGAGCGCGGCCTGCACCACCCGCGTCACGACGCCGCTCTCCCCGTACAGGAAGAGGAACGCGACGACGCCGACGAGGGGGGGCAGGGCGGCCGGCAGCGTCGCCACCGCCTGGAGGGCGCGGCGCCCCGGGAAGTCGGTGCGCGCGAGGAGAAAGGCGAGCGGCAGCCCGACCGCGATCGACGCCACGACTGACAGCACCGAGACGAGGAGCGACGTCCACAGCGCCTCGCGGTCCGCGGGGCTCGCCGCGAAGGCGCGCCAGTGGTCGAGCCCCTGCGCGAAGCTTCCGGCGACGACCGACACGTTCGGCCAGACGACGGTCCAGGCGAGGAGGAGGATGACGGGCAGGGCGAGCCAGAAGGAGCGCGAGCCCACGGCGGAACGGGGGATGAGGAGCGAGGGCCGCGACGCCTCACCCCGCTCGCTGCCGCGCTCGTCGACGACGGTGCTCATCGAAGACCCGTCACGTCCGCGTGGCCCGTCCGGCCGTCATTCCTCATCCCCCGTTCCGCCGTCACGATCGCTCACGATCGCGACCGGCTCCCGCACGATCCTGACCCCCACCGTCTCCCCTTCCGCGGCCAGCCGCTCCGCGGTCGCCAGCTCGACCACCACCTCACGCGCCCCCTCGAGCCGCACCCGGTAGACGTAGCCGGCGCCGGTGAAGCGGCGGCCGAGCACCGTGCCCGGCCAGGCATCGGGCCAGTCGTGGGGAGCGAAGCCCAGCGTCTCCGGGCGGAGCACGGCGAGCGCGCGGGCGAGGCGTGGAGGGGCGCCAGCCGGTCGCGCGACCGCCACCCGCCGCTCGAGGCTCCCGACGCGCACCAGCGCGTGCGTCCCCTGGTCCTCCACCGGCAGGAGCGCGGCGCGGCCGATGAACTCGGCCACCGCGCGCGAGGCGGGGCGCTCGTACAGCTCCTCCGGCGTCCCGACCTGCAGCAGCCGGCCGGCGCGCAGGAGCGCGACGCGGTCGGCGACGGCGAAGGCGTCCTCCTGGTCGTGCGTCACGAAGAGCGCCGTGACGTGGAGGCGGTGCAGCATCGCGCGCAGCTCGTCGCGCGTGCTCTGGCGGAGGGTCGGGTCGAGGTTGGAGAGCGGCTCGTCGAGGAGGAGGACGCGCGGCTCGATGACCACCGCCCGGGCGAGCGCGACGCGCTGCTGCTCGCCCCCCGAGAGCGACTGCACCGGGCGCCCCCCCGCCCCGTCGAGGCCGACGGTGGCGAGCGCGGCGCGGGCGCGCTCGAGGCGCTTCGCGCGCGGGACGCCGCGCGCCTCGAGCCCGAAGGCGACGTTCTCCTCGACCGAGAGGTGCGGGAAGAGGGCGTAGTGCTGGAACACCATGCCGAAGCCGCGGCGCTCCGGCGGGACGCGCGTGATGTCGCGCCCGTCGAGCAGCACGGCGCCCGCGTCGGGGGTCTCGTATCCCGCCGCCATACGGAGCGTGGTGGTCTTCCCCGATCCCGACGCGCCGACGAGCGCGAGCAGCTCCCCGGCGCGCAGCTCGAGCGACAGGTCGTCCACCGCCGGCCGGGCGTCGCGCGGGGTGCCGGGGTAGCGGCGGGTGACGCGCGCGAAGACGAGGGAGGCGGGGTGCCCGACGCGGGGCCCCGGGCGCGGCGAATCGCCATCGGTGGCGGCCGAACGGCGTCGCATCGGCTCGGTGCGCTCCGTAGACTCCGACGTGGGGGGGGGCCCCCCGCCCTCGCTCGTCCCGCCCCCCGCCTCCCGCGCCTCGCGCCAGACCCTCACCGCCCCCTCTCGCTGTTCCGGATGTGCGAATCCCAGTACGTCATCCACGCGTCGAGCGAGTCGGCGAGCAGGCGGCGGTCCACGTCCATCGGCTTGATCTGCGTCCGCGCCTCCTGGATCCACGCCGGGAGCGAGTCCGCCGGCAGGTCGGTGCGCGCCGGGATGCGCAGGTGCGCGTTGGCCGCGTCGAGCAGCGCCGGCCGCGTCGTCACGAACTCGTAGAACTGCTGCGCCTCGGCCCCGTGCTTCGTCCCCTTCACGACGGCGATCGCGTCCACCAGGAGGGGCGTCCCGCTCGAGGGGATCACGTAGGCGACGGGGATCTTCGTGCGCTGCCTCAGCGTCGCGATGTCGGGCATGTTGTAGAGCGTCACGACCCCCTCCTGCCGGCCGAGCTTCTGGTAGAGGATCGTGGGGTTGAGCGTGTACTCCTTGGTGTTCGCGTCGAGGCGCCGCAGCCAGTCCCACCCCGAGGCGGTCGAGCCGGTGCGGGCGATCGAGCGCGCGAGGATCGCCCCGAAGATCGCGCGCATCGAGCCCGAGGGGACCGGGTCGCGGACGAGGACCCTGCCCTTCCACTTCGGGTCGACGAGGTCGTCCCAGTCCTTCGGCGCCTCGGCCGCCGGCACGGCGTCGGTGTTGTAGCCGATCACCTCCGGCGTCATGTACGTCCCGTACCAGAGGTCCTTGGGATCCCTCGCTTCCTCCGGGACCGCGGCCGCCCACGTCGGCCGGTACGGCTGGAGCAGCCCCTCGCGCGCCGCGCGCTCGAAGCTCTCCGCCGGCGCGCCGAACCAGACGTCGGCCTGCGGGTTGTCGCGCTCGGCGCGCAGCCGGTCGAGGATCTCGGTGGACCCCATGTCCACCCACTGCACGTCCACGGTCGGGTGCGCCTTCTCGAACCCCTGCTCGTAGTCGGTGAGCAGCTCCTTGCCGTGGGGAGAATAGACGGTGAGCACCGTCCTGCCGTCGCCGCCGCAGGACAGGCCGCTCAGCACGAGGAGGATCAGGAAGCAGGAGCGAGGAACGAGGGAGCGGCCCGTCACGGCGTCGCCTCCGTCTTCCGCGTCCCCTTCGTTCCCCGTTCCTGTTTCCTCGAGCCGTCCCCGGCGCGTGACGTCCCCGCGGAGGCGCGCACCCCGCCGCTCGCCCTCGCCGCGCCGTCCCTCGCGCTCAACAGGTTCACGAACAGCCGCGCCGCGCCCGGCACCCCGGCCGGGAGCTGCCGGAAGAAGGCGAGCGTCGTGTACACGTACGTCCCCTTCCCCACCGGCGCGGCGAGGATCGCCGCGGCGTTGGACGGCTCGCCGGGGTCGTTGGTGGCGAGCGGCGCCGAGTAGCGCGGGTCGAAAGTGTGCGGCATGTAGAGCGTGCGGTCCTGCACCCAGCCGGCGAAGTCGGCGTCGGTGATCCGGTTGGGCGTCGTGAGCAGGGGCGACGCGGGGTCGAGGACACGCACCGGCGAGCTCTCGTCGGTCACGCGGTCGGCGGGGCGCGCGTAGGTGACCGGGAGCGGCATGAGCCCGGGCTCCCCCATCTCCGTCTGCCCGTACTGCACGACGACGGTCCCCCCGTCGCGCGCGAAGTCCATGAGGCGCGCGTTGAACGGCCGGAGCTCGGGGCGCGCCTCGAAGAAGCGGGGGCCGAGGACGACGGTCGTGTAGCGCGAGAAGTCGGCGGTGGCGATCGCGGCCGGGTCGAGCACGGTGACGTCCACCCCGAGCTCGCGCAGCACCGGCGCCGAGGCGTCGCTCGCGCCCGGCAGGTAGGCGACGGCGAGCGCGCGCGGCACGGCGACGTCCACCGCCTGCACGTCGATCGTCGCCTCGCGATACATCCGCTGGGGGCGGATGTGGTCGTAGACGATCGGCACGTAGCCGGCGGCGAACGTCTCGCCGCCACTCGTCGCCGTGGCGCGGATGGCGTGGCGGCCGGCGGCGAGGCGCCCGCGCACGCGGAACGACACGGCGGCGGCACCGAAAGGCGCGAGCGTCACGGTGCGCGTCGACGCGTCGGCGGCGAGGCCGGCGGGAAGCGCGAGCTTCACCGCGACGTCCCGCGCCTGGCTGCTCGCCGAGCGGAGGGAGACGCGGATGCTGCGGTCGAGCGGCGCGTTCGCCGGCGCGTACTCGGCGGTCCGGTCGAGGGTGATGGACACCGCGGGCGCCGCGGCGAGCGGGCGGCGGACCTCCCCCTTCACGGGGTCGGCGTAGCGGTAGACGACAGGCGTCGTGACGCGTACCTCCGCGCCCGCCACCTGGACGCTCGTCAGCACCGTCGCCGGCGTGCTGTCCCGCGACTCGGCCCTGCCCGACGCCGGCGCGGCGAACATGTCGCCGCTGCGCCCGCGCTCGAGCCACCAGGGGCTGCTGGGCCGCTCGAGACGCGCCACCTCCGTCCAGGCCGTGGCGCTGTCCGGCTCCACGGCACGGGACGACGGATCACCGTCGGGGACGTTCATGGGAACGCTGGTGGACGCCCCGGCGGCGCCCCGCAGCGCGGCGCGCACCGGCGCGCGGCCGCGATCGTACGCCCGCACGGTGATCGAGACCGTGTCACCGACCGCGGCGACCTCTCGCGGGGCGATCGCCTCGACCTCGACCCCCGCCGCCATCGCCAGCGCGCGCCCGGCCCGGTCGCTCAGGGCGGCGAGCGACTGCGCCGCGTCGCCGCTCTTCGCGCCCGCGCTCGCCCGCGCCGCGTTCACCGCCCGCACCACCCGCGCCAGCGGCGCCACCATTTTCTCCGGCGCCACGAGGTCGGTGCTCCCCCGCGCCGCGGCGATCGCGTCCGTCAGCTCCCGGAGCTGCGCCGCCGGCACCGCGCCGGCGAGCCGCGCGTACGTCGTGTCGATCCCGTCGAAGACCCCCTTCTCCTGATCCGCCGGCGTCCCCTCGTCCACGCGCGACGCCTCGCGCCTGAGCGAGCCGATCATCGGGCCCTTCGGTGGCACCGTCCCCTGCGCCTGCGACTTGTGCTGGCTCCGGCTCACCGACGCGATCTCGGCGTACGACCGGCCAAAGAGCGGGCTGTACTCGCCGGAGTTGTAGCGGTACGTGGCGTCCTGGTTCCCCCAGTAGGTGCGCGTGCGGTAGAACTTGAGCGGCGTCCACGCAGCGCCGTACGTCCGCGTGGGGAAGCGCACCGTGTCGCCGGCGGCGTCGTACGCCTCGCGCCCGATGATGCCCGACACCTGGTGCTGCCCGTGCCCGTCGCGCGGGGTGCCGCTGAAGATCGTGATCACGACGTGCGGCCGGAAGGCGCGCACGACCTTCACCACGTCGCCGAGCAGCGTGTCGTGCGGCCAGTGGCGGAACGCTTCGTCGGCACTCTTGGAGAAGCCGAAGTCGTAGGCGCGGGCGAAGTACTGCGTCGCGCCGTCGATGCGCCGCGCCGCGAGCAGCTCCTCGGTGCGCACGACGCCGAGCGCCTCACCGAGCTCGTTGCCGATGATGTTCTGCCCGCCGTCGCCGCGCGTCAGCGAGAGATACGCCGTCTCGACGTGCCGCCCGCGCGCCAGCCAGGCGATGAGGCGCGTGTCCTCGTCGTCGGGGTGCGCGCCGACGATCAGCACCCGCGCCGAGGTGCCGAGGCCTGCCACGAGGTCGCCCAACGCGGCCGCGCCGCGCTCCTGGGAGTGGGAGGGGCGCGGCGCGGCGAGAGCGACGAAGATCAGAGCGAGTGCGGGAGCGAGTCGCTTCACAGCACGGTGTCGAGTGTGGGTGGGACAGCGTGGAGCGCGTCGCGTGTGGCAGGGGCCCCGGGACGTCCCGAGCGGCAGCTTGTACACGCTACGCGCCACACGCTCGTTATCGCGCAGCCTTCTCCTTCTTCGCCTTGCCCGCCTTGCCCACGGGCGCGAGCGCCTCCGCCACGATCCTCCCCTGCTCGGCCTTGTGCGCCGACTCGTACCCCTCGGCGGGGCTCGCCCGCTCCGGGCGGCCGACGTAGCGGACGTTGAGCGCGTTGCCGGTGGAGGCGCGGAGGCGGGGGGCGACGTAGCTCCAGGCGCCCATGTTCTGCGGTTCCTCCTGCGCCCACACGACGTCCTCGACGTTCGGGTAGCTCTCGAGCGCCGCGGCGACCTGCGCGTGCGGCCACGGGTAGAGCTCCTCGACCCGTACGAGCGCGACGTGCGCCGGCCGATGCTCCGCCATGGACAGGTCGTAGTAGACCTTCCCCGTGCAGAACACCACCCGGCGCACCTCGCCCCGCCGCTCGGCGACGACCCGGTCGTCGATCACCGGGCGGAAGCTCCCCTGCGCGAGGTCGGCGAGCGCGCTCGCCGCCTGCGGCAGCCGGAGGAGGCTCTTCGGCTGCATGAGCACGAGCGGGCGCCGCGGCGAGCGCATCGCCTGCCGCCGCAGCACGTGGAAGTACTGCGCCGGCGTGCTCGGGTAGGCGACGGTCATGTTCCCCTCGGCGGCGAGCTGCAGGAAGCGCTCGAGGCGCGCCGACGAGTGCTCCGGGCCGCCCCCCTCGTAGCCGTGCGGGAGGAGCAGCACGAGCCCCGAGTCCTGCCCCCACTTCGCGCGGTCGGCGAAGAGGAACTGGTCCATGACCGTCTGCGCGACGTTGACGAAGTCGCCGTACTGCGCCTCCCACAGCGTGAGCGCGTCGGGCGCCGCCGTGCTGAAGCCGTACTCGAAGCCCATCACCGCCGTCTCGGTGAGCGGGCTGTTGTAGACCTCGAACGCCCCGCCCCCCTCGCCCGGCCCGGGCGTCAGCTGCGCGAGCGGCGTGTGGATCTCACCGCTCTCGGCGTGCAGCACCGCGTTGCGATGGCCGAACGTCCCGCGCTCGGCGTCCTGCCCCGTGAGGCGCACGCTCGTCCCCTCGACGAGGAGCGACGCGAACGCCAGCGCCTCCGCCTGCCCCCACTCGATCCCGCCCTTGTCGCCGAGCGTCTCGGCGCGGCGGGCGAGGATCTTCGCCAGGCGCGAGTGCGGCTGGAAGCCCGCCGGGTACTCGAGCAGCCGCGCGTTGAGCTGGGCGAGCCGGTCGGCGGGGACGGCGGTCTCCACCGCGGACGCCGGCGGCGCCGGCGGCCCCTCGGGGGACGCCTGCGCCTCGTCGTCGGCCGGCGAGCCGGCGAGCGACGCCTTCACCTCCTGGTAGATCCCCTGGAAGCGGTCGGCGACCTCGCGGTCGAGCGCGGCGACGTCGGCCTCGGTCACGACCCCCTCGCTCACCAGGCGCGCGCCCCACACCTGCCGCGGCGTCGGGTGCGCCTTGACCTGCTGATAGAGCTCCGGCTGCGTGAACGCCGGCTCGTCCGTCTCGTTGTGGCCGTGGCGGCGGTAGCCGACCAGGTCGATCAGGAAGTCCTTCCCGAAGCGCTCGCGGTAGGCGATCCCGATCCGCACCGCGATCACGCACGCCTCGGCGTCGTCCGCGTTGACGTGCACGACGGGGACGTCGAACCCCTTCGCGAGGTCGCTCGCGTAGTGCGTCGAGCGCGCGTCGATCGGGTCGGTGGTGAACCCCACCTGGTTGTTGGTGATGACGTGCAGGGTGCCGCCCACGCGGTAGCCGCGCAGCCGCGACATGTTGAACGTCTCCGCGACCACGCCCTCGCCGATGAACGCGGCGTCGCCGTGGACGGCGACGGTGAGGACGCTGCGCTCGTCGCGCTCGGCCGGGTTGCCCGGCACCCGCTGGTGGGCGCGGGCGACGCCGTTGATGACGGGGTTCACGAACTCGAGGTGGCTCGGGTTCGGCACGAGGAGGAGCGAGACCTCGCGGCCGTCCACCGTGCGCGTCCCCTCGTACCCCATGTGGTACTTCACGTCGCCCGTCTCGCTCACCGAGTCGGCGTTGGGGTGCCGCCCCTCGAACTCCTCGAACAGGGCGCGGTAGGGCTTGCCCATGATGTGCGTGAGCACGTTGAGCCGCCCGCGGTGCGCCATCCCGATGACGACCTCGCGCGCGCCGCGCTCCGCCGCCTCGGCGATGGCGACGTCGAGCATCGGCACGAGCGCGTCGGTCCCCTCGATCGAGAAGCGCTTCTTCCCCTGGTAGCCGCGCCCGAGGAAGCGCTCGAGCCCGTCCACCTCGGTGAGGCGGCGCAGCATGCTCCGCTTCTCCTCCGGGGTCAGCGGCCGGGTGAGCTCCTCGGCGCGGAGCATCTGCCGGAACCAGTGCCGCTCGTCCTCCTCGGGGAGGTGCGAGTACTCGATGCCGAGGTTCGAGGAGTAGCGCCGGCGGAGCATGGCGACGACGTCGGTGGCCGTCGCGAAGCGCTGCTGGTCGAAGCCGAGGGCGGCGGCCGGGACCTGCGCGAGATCCGCCTCCGTGATCCCGTGGAACTCGGGGGTCAGCTCGGGGGCGCCCAGCGGCGGCGAGCCGAGGGGGTCGATCTGGACGGCGAGGTGGCCGTACTCGCGGATCGCCTGCACGAGCGCCATCGCGCCCGCGGCCTTGCGCGGCAGCGCCGGATCGGCGGCTCCCGCCGCGGCCGGCTGGGCCGGCGCCCCGCCGCCGAGCAGCTCGGCCACGCGAAAGTACTGCCGCCACGACTCGTCGACCGAGTTCGGATCGCGACGGTACGCCTCGTACTGCTCGGCGATGTAGCCGTCGTTGAAGACGCTGGTGAGCGCGATGGGCTGGGACATGGGGGGGAATCTAATTACGCGAACGATGGCCCGGGACGGACCCCGTCCCCGCTCCCCGGCGCCGGTCCCGGAAGCGTCGAGGCGCGTCCCCGCGGCAGCTGGCCGGCCGCGGGGACGCCGGCGCCTACCCCTTCAGCACCAGCGTGAACGTGCTCCCGTTCCCCGGCGCCGACTCGAGCTCGATGTGCCCGCCGAGCAGCTCGGCGAGGCGGCGGGCGATGTAGAGGCCGAGGCCGGTGCCGCCGTGGCGGCGCGTGAGGCCGTCGTCGAGTTGGCTGAAGGGGTGGAAGAGGCGACGGCGGTCCTCCGGGGCGATGCCCGGCCCCGTGTCGCGCACCGCGAAGCGCACCTCGTCGTCGGTGGCGGAGAGCGTCATGTAGACGCTCCCGCGGTCGGTGAACTTGACGGCGTTGCCGGCGAGGTTGACGAGGATCTGGCGCAGCTTGTCGCCGTCGGTGCGGAGGGGGGGGACGCCGGCGGCCGGCGTGTGCACCGCGAGCTCGAGCCCCCGCTGCTGCGCCAGCGGCGCGATGACGGCGGCCGCGGCGCGGAGCGCGCCCACGGGGTCCACGGGGGCGACGCGGATGCGCTCGCGCCCGACGTCGAGACTCGCGTAGGTGAGGATCTCGTCGATCATCGTCGCGAGCTGCGCCGTCACCCCGCGCATGCGCTCCACGGTCTCGTGCTGCGGCTTGGTGAGCGGGCCGAGGATGTCGTCGGCGAGGAGCTCACCGTAGCCCGTGAGGGCGGCGAGCGGGGTGCGCAGCTCGTGGGAGATCGTCGCCAGGAAGTTGCTCTTGGCGACGTTGGCGCCCTGCGCCTCCTCGAACAGCCGTGCCTTCCAGAGCGCGAGCGAGACGTGGTCGGCGATGACGCGCAGGCGCTCGCGGTCGCGCGCCTGGAAGGGGGCGCGGTCGGTCGAGCGCGAGACGCTCAACACCCCGAGCACCTCGTCGTGGGCGACGAGGGGGGTGAGCATCAGCGGGCCGATGTCGTTGCTCGCGTTGTAGTGCTGGAAGTACGACGAGCGCGTCTCGTTGCCGGCGGCGACGATCGTCGTGCGCTCGAGCGCGGCGCGGTGGATGAGCGTGTTCGCGAGCGGGAAGGCGGCGCCGCGCAGCGACTCGTTGCCGCCGGCGGCGGCGACGACGACGCCCTTCCCCTCGCCGCCCCCCTCGGGCGCCGGCCGGAGCTGCGCGACGAGGGCGCCGGTGGCGCGGCAGTGGGCGACGGCGGCGCGGCAGAGCGTCTCGAGCAGCGCGCTCGAGTCGGGAACGGCGGCCATCGCGCGCGCGAGGTCGCGCAGCGCGTCGTTCTCGGCGATGCGCTCCTCGAGCTCGCGCCGCTCGCGCTCGTGCTCGTGCCGGCGCTCCCGCTCGAGCTGCACGGCGGCCGTGCCGTCGCGTAGCTCGAGCACGAGGCCGCCGGCGGCGTCGCGCCCGACCGTGACCTCGAGCGTCGTCTCCGCGCCGCCGTTGGCCGCCGCGCCACCGTGGCGGCACGCGGCGAGGAAGGAGCGACGCTGCCCGTCGCGCAGCGTCGCGCGCGCGGCCTCCACCTGCGCGGCGTCGCCGAGCAGCGGCGCGAGCGCCTCCGTGGCGTCGCGCCCGACGTACTCGCCCGGGCGGCCGCCGAGCAGGCGCGCCCCGAGATCGCTGGCGTAGCAGACGCGCCAGTCGCGGCAGACGCGCGCGACGCCGACGCCGAGCGCTTCCAGCGTCGTCGCGGCATCGAAGTCGTCGCCCACGCAGCGCACCGCGTGAGGCGCCTCACGCGGCGCGTCGGGCGATGCGCCGCGCGGGGCGACCGGTGGCAGCGCTCGCGCCTCGTCGAGCGCGCCGCTCCGGGCGCGCGATGACGCGACGGCGTCGTCGCGGAACGTGCTCAACGGATCATGCTCCTCGAATGGTCCGCGTGCGACTCCCCGAGGGGTACGGCGGCGCGCACGACCGCGAAGCTGGCCGCGTCGCCAAGCGGCGAAGGGGATTATTCTGCGTCGAAGACCCGCGCGGGGGAAGCCTTCGCGAGGCGTTCGGTGAGCGGCGTTCGGTGAGCGGCGTTCGGCGCGGGTCGGTCACCGGCCCGCCGGCGCGCCGCGGCACGCCTTTCGCAGCGGCCGCCGGCCTCGTCTCAGCTCGCCACACGTCGGTGCACCGCGTCCGCGCCGCGCGGCTCAGCGCGGCGAGGCGTCGGCGGAGGGGCGATGCCAGTCGAGCGAGCGGAGCGACGGGCTCTGGCGTGGCGCGACCGCGGCGCCGAGCACGACGAGCGCCTCCTCGCGGCGCAGCGTCGGCAGGTACAGGAACCCTCCGATCCCGTTCACGTCGAACAGGTGCCCCTCGTCAGGGCGGCGCGTCATGCTGACCGCCACCAGCGGCGTCCGCGAGAGCCGCGCGTCGCGCTCCCACGCGTCGAGCGGGATCGTCGTCAGCAGATCGTAGTCGCAGATGACCACGTCGGGACGCTCGCGCGCAGCCGCCGCGATCGCGCCCTCGAGGCCGACCGCCCACGAGGTCTCGAGGCCGAACTCGCCGAAGAATCGGCCGATGTGGTCGCTCAGGATGGCATGGCGACCGACGCACAATACTCGCAACTCTACTCGCAGATCTGAAGGCTCCGCCCAATCTACAGCTCGCCCGGATCGGGCGTCAGGCCTTGGGAACGGGATTCTGGGCGGGTCGCGAGAATCGGTCCCGGCGCCGGCGGGCGATGTGACGCGGCGCACCCGGAAGGCGAGGCGGGGCCGGGACGCCACTCGCGATCCAGGCGTCCCGGCCCCGCGTCCCGCCTCCGCCCGTCCCGCCCTACTTCCCGTCGGGCTCCTTCGGCAGCACGAGCCGGAACACGCTCCCGACGTCCGGCTGCGACTCCGCGTCGAGCGAGCCGCCGAGGATCTGGGCGAGGCGCTTCGAGATCGGGAGGCCGAGGCCCGTGCCGCCGAGCGTCGGCGGCGGCGCCGACTCGGCGTGCTGGAGCTGCACGAACTCGTCGAAGACGCGCGCCAGGTCGATGGCCGCGATGCCGCGCCCCTCGTCGGCGACCGCGATCTCGACGCCGCCGTCCCCGAGCGCCGCGACGCGCACGCGGATCGGGCGGCCGCGCCCGAACTTGATCGCGTTCGAGAGCAGGTTGAGGAGGATCTGGCGGACGCGCCGCGGGTCGGTGACGATCGTCTGCGGGAGGCCCTCGTGCTCGAGGGCGAGCGAGGACCCGTGCTCGTCGGCCATCGGGCGTACGGTGACGAAGAGGTCCTCGACGATCGCCGGGAAGCTCACCGGCTGCAGCGAGAGCTCGATCTTCCCCGCCTCGATCTTCGACAGGTCGAGCACGTCGTTGACCAGCTCCAGCAGATGCTTCGCCGCCTTGTGGGTGCGCTGCAGCCCCTGCGTCTGCTTCTCGTTGAGCGGGCCGTAGATGTTGTCGAGGAGCAGCGTGTTGTAGCCGATGATGGCGTTGATCGGGGTGCGCAGCTCGTGGCTCATCGAGGCGTAGAAGCGGTTGCGGGCCCGCATCGCCTCCTCGAGCTGCTGCTGGCGGTGCTGCAGCTCCTCGTTCGCGGCGCGCAGCTCGGCGGTCGTGTTGGCGAGCGACACGGCCTGCGTCCGCAGCGCCTCCTCGGCCTGCTGCCGGTCGGAGACGTCGCGCGCGATCATCGTGTACACGGTCGTCGAGCCGAGGCCGAGGCAGGAGACCGACGCCTCGATCGGGAAGCGCTCGCCGGTGGCGCGCTGGCCGACGAAGGCGCGCGGCTTCGGCCCCTCCTGGGGGGCGGCCGGGGGAGGGGCGGTCTCCGGCGCCGCGGTCTCCGGCGCGCCGGGGTCGGCGCCGCCGTCGCGGGTGGCCGGGCCCGGCCGCGGCGGCTGCGGCGTCGCCTGGCAGATCGACCGCACGTAGTCGCGGCGGAACGGCTCGGGGAAGAGCTCCCCGACGGGCCGCCCGAGCACGTCGGCGCGCGGCCGGCCGAACATCCGCTCGGCGGCGGCGTTGAACAGCGTCACGCGCTGGTCGGCCTCGAAGCTGATGATCGCGTCCATTGCCGAGGCGACGATCTCCGCCAGCCGCGCCTGCGACTGCACGAGCTCCTCGCGGTGGCGCAGCTCCAGCTCGCGCCGCTCGTTCTCGCGAAGCTGCTGCTCCTGCCGCCGGAGCTGCTCCTGCTTCCGGTACAGGTCGACGAAGACGGAGACCTTCGAGCGGAGGATGTCGGGGTTGAAGGGCTTGAACATGTAGTCCACCGCCCCGACCTCGTACCCCTTGAAGACGTACTGGTCGTCCTTGCTGATCGCCGTCAGGAAGAGGATCGGGATCGCCCGCGACCGCTCGCGCGACTTGATGATGCGCGCCGTCTCGAAGCCGTTGAGCCCCGGCATCTGGACGTCGAGCAGGATCGCCGCGAAGTCCTCCTTGAGGATGGCCTTGAGCGCCTCGTCCCCCGAGTGGGCGCGCACCAGACGCTGGCCGAGGGGCTCGAGGATCGCCTCGAGCGCGAGGAGGTTCTCTGGCCGGTCGTCGACGAGGAGCAGGCTGACCGGGGCCTCGGCGGCCGCCGGCGCGCCCGCCGCGCCGGCGGCCGCGACGGCCGCGGGCGCCGATTGTCCCCCCTTCTCCCCGACCGACGCCGTCCCGGTGGCGGAGCGCATCACGACGATCCCGGACGCGAGCCGGCGCCGGCCGCGCCGTCGGCGCGGTCGCCGAGCGGCCTCGTCCGGGCGTGACGGCCGCGCGGGCCGACGGCCGGGGCCGCGCCGAGGCGCCGCCCGACGAGCGTCAGCAGGCGGGGGCCGATGTGCTCGATCGGCAGCACCTCGGCGCTCGGGACGGCGCGCCGCGCCGCCAGCGGCATCGTGCGCACCTCCGCCGTGTCCGGGTCCTGCACGATCGCGTGCCCGCCGCGGTCGACGATGCGGCGCAGCCCGGCCGCGCCGTCCTCGTTCGCCCCCGTGAGCACGACGCCGACCGCGCGCGGCCCGAAGGCGTCGGCCGCCGACATGAACGTCACGTCGATCGACGGCCGGCTGTAGCGCACCGGCGGGTCGACGGTCAGGCTGAAGTGGGGTTGGTCGGCGACGAGATCCACGAGCATATGATAATCCGGGGGCGCCACGTAGACGTGGCCAGGCACGATCGGCTCCTTGTCCTCCACCTCGCGCACCCGAAGCTCCGCGCGGTCCTGAAGCAGCTGCGCCAGCACGTGGTCCGATTCCTTGCTGCGGTGCTGCACGATCGCGATCGACAGCGCGAGGTCGGCGGGCAGGTCCGCCACCAGGCGGCTGAGCACGGTCAGCCCCCCCCAGGAGGCACCGACGACCACCAGCCCGTGGGAGACGCCGAGCGGGGGGGCGGACTCGGACACGCTATTTCACCTTCCGGTAAATCCTGTCGGGCCCGCTGAGCTGCTCGTAGCAATCCTCGTACTTGGAGAAGCGCAACGACTCCTTCGCCCCGAGCGCCAGGATGCCGAAGGTCGAGAGGCTGTCGTAGAACAGCCCGTGCACGTGCTCCTGGAGCGGCCGGTCGAAATAGATGAGCACGTTCCGGCAGAGGATGACGGTGAACTCGGCGAAGGAGCGGTCGGTGACGAGGTTGTGCTGGGAGAAGACGACGTTCTTGAGGAGGTCCTGCCGGAAGAGCGCGCCGTCGTACTTGGCCGTGTAGTACTCCGAGAAGGAGCGGGCGCCGCCGGCACGGATGTAGTTCTCCGTGTACTCCTGCATCCGGTCGAGGGGAAAGATGCCGGACTTCGCGCGGTGGAGGACGACCTCGTTGATGTCCGTCGCGTAGATCCGGGCCCGGTCGTACAGCCCCTCCTCCTCGAGGAGGATGGCCATGGAGTAGACCTCCTCCCCGGTCGAGCAGCCGGCGTGCCACACCCGGATGAACGGGTAGGTGCGGAGCAGCGGCACGACCCGTTGCCGGAAGGCGACGTAGAACGTCGGGTCCCGGAACATCGCCGTGACGTTGATCGACAGGTCGAGCAGGAGCTGGTTCATCACGTCCGGGTCGTGCAGCACCCGCTCCTGCAGCGCCGAGACCGTCCCCAGCCCCTCGGCCTCGATCCGCTTCCAGAGCCGCCGCCGGATCGAGGCGTAGGCGTAGGAGCGGAAGTCGAAGCCGTAGTGGCGGTAGATCCCCTCCAGCAACAGCTCGATCTCGACCCGCTCGAGCGCCGGGTCGTAGGAGATCGGAGTGACGGGAGGCGGGGGAACGGTTCGGGGCATCGATCGGGCTGACGGTTCGACGGCGGAAGCGGAGAGCAGAGAGCGGGCCAGCGGCGGAGTGCGCTCCCGGCGAGCGCACCCTCATACCCCGCCGACCGCCGCTTGCTTCCCCCCCGCCGTCCGGGCTACCGGTACAACCAGACCCGCATGAGGGACAGCAGCTGCTCGGTGTCCACGGGCTTGGTGATGTAGTCGGAGGCGCCGGCGGCGATCGTCTTCTCGCGGTCCCCCTTCATCGCCTTGGCCGTCAGGGCGATGATCGGCAGCGCCTTGAACTCGGGCATCTGGCGGATCGCCCGCGTCGTCTCGTAGCCGTCCATCTCGGGCATCATGATGTCCATCAGGACGATGTCCACCTCGCTGCCCGCGCGCGCCTGCGCCTGGAGCTGCCCGATCGCGTCCCGGCCGTTCTCGGCGAAGACGACGTGCATCCCGTGCTGCTCGAGCACGCTGGTGAGCGAGAAGATGTTGCGCACGTCGTCGTCCACGATGAGGACGCGCTTCCCGGTGAAGACGGCGTCGGCGTTGTGGAGCTGCTCGAGCATCCGCCGCTTCTGCTCGGGGAGCTTCGCCTCCACGCGGTGGAGGAAGAGCGCCGTCTCGTCGAGCAGCCGCTCGGGGCTCTTCACGTCCTTGACGATGATCGTCTCGGCGTACTTCCGCAGCCGCGTGTCCTCGGCCGGGCTCAGCGCCTTGCCGGTGTAGATGATGATCGGCAGCTCGCGGTTGACGCCGGCGCCGCTCTTCACCTTCTCCAGCAGCTCGAAGCCGCTCATGTCGCGGAGGCCGAGGTCGAGCACCATGCAGTCGAACTGGCGCTCGGCGAGCTCGGCGAGCGCCGCCTCGGCCGAGTCCACGGCGGTGATCTCGACGTCGTCGCCGTCGCCGCCGATCAGCTCCACCATGCTGCGCCGCTGCGTCTCGTCGTCCTCGACGATCAGCAGGCGCTTGACGCGGCTGTCGATGAAGCTCTGGATGCGCGAGAACGCCTCGTCGAGCTTCTCGCGGTCGACCGGCTTCTCGAGGTAGGCGATGGCGCCCGCCCTGAGCCCCTGCTGGCGCTTGTCCACCCCGGAGATGATGTGCACCGGGATGTGGCGCGTGTCGGGGTGGTGCTTGAGGCGGTCGAGCACCGCCCACCCGTCCACGCCCGGCATGTCGATGTCGAGTGTGATGGCGTCCGGGTGGTACTCGTGGGCCAGCGTCACCCCGGCGTCGCCGTCGAGCGCGACGAGGCCGTGGAAGCCCTTGTCGCGCGCCATGTTGAGGAGTACCCGCGCGAAGCTCGGGTCGTTCTCGATCACCAGCACGACGCGGTCGCCGGGCTGGACGTCGGCGCGGTCGTCCTCCGCCGGGTTGGGGAGGTCGACGGCGCGGCGCCCGAAGGCGTGGTGCGGGGGCCGGTCGTCCACCTCGTCGAGGTCGAGGGCGGGGCGTGCCGCGGCTCCCGGGTCGCTCCACGCTTCACGCTCCACGCTCGCTCCACCCGCGAGACTGGCCGAGCGTGGAGCGTCGAGCGTGGAGGGCGCGCCGGCGAACCGGCCGCCGCGTCCCGCCCGCGCGCCCGGCGTGATCGCCCGGCGCGCGCCCTCCTCGGCGTCGGGGTCGGTGTAGTGCCCGGGGAGGAAGAGGGTGAAGGTGCTCCCCACCTCGGGCGTCGACTCGACGCGGATCTCGCCGCCGAGGAGTCGCGAGATCTCGCGGCTGATCGTGAGCCCGAGCCCCGTGCCGCCGTACTTGCGGCTCGTCGTCCCGTCGGCCTGCTGGAAGGCCTCGAAGATCAGCCGCTGCTTGTCCTTCGGGATGCCGATGCCGGTGTCGCTGACGGCGAACGCGATCACCTGGTCGGCGCGGTCGAGCGACGACGTCGCGAACCGGCCGCGCGACTTCTCGGCGAGCCGCACCGTCAGCCGCACCTCCCCCTTCGACGTGAACTTGAACGCGTTCGCGAGGAGGTTCTTGAGCACCTGGTTGAGGCGCTGGCCGTCGGTGTAGACCGTCGCCGGCACCGTCGGCTGCACGTCGACGATGAAGTCGAGCCCCTTCTGCTCGGCGAGCGGGCGGAAGCTGCGGTCGACGAAGTTCTTCACCTCGGCGAGCGCCACCTCGCCCGGGTTCACCTCCATCTTCCCCGCCTCGACCTTCGACACGTCGAGGACGTCGTTGATGAGGTTGAGCAGGTCGGTGCCCGAGCCGAGGATCGTCTGCGCGAACTCGACCTGCTTCTGCGTGAGATTGTGGTCCTTGTTCTCCGAGAGAAGCCGCGCGAGGATGAGCAGCGAGTTGAGCGGCGTGCGCAGCTCGTGGCTCATGTTCGCCAGGAACTCGCTCTTGTACTTCGACGAGAGGGCGAGCTGCTCCGCCTTCTCCTCGAGCGCGAGGCGCGCCGCCTCGACCTCCTGGTTCTTCTGCTCGACCTTCTTGTTCTGCTCGGCGAGGAGCGACGCCTTCTCCTCCAGCTCCTCGTTGACCTGCTGCAGCTCCTCCTGCTGGTCCTTGAGCAGCTCCTCGGACTGCTTGAGCGTCTTCGCCTGCTGCTCCAGCTCCGAGTTCGAGCGCTTGAGCTCCTCCTGCTGCGCCTGGAGCTCCTTCGACTGGCTCTGCAGCTCCTGGGTGAGCTTCTGCGACTGCTGCAGCAGCTCCTCCGTCCGCATGTTCGCGCCGATCATGTTCAGCACGACGCCGATCGACTCCTGGAGCTGGTCGAGGAAGGTCTGGTGGATCTGGCTGAAGGGGAGGAAGCTCGCCAGCTCGATCACCGCCTTCACGGCGCCCTCGAAGAGGATCGGAAGGACGATGATGTTCCGCGGCGGCGCCTCGCCGAGTCCCGAGGCGATCTGGACGTAGTCGTCGGGGACGTTGGTGAGGAGGATCGGCTTCTTCTCGAGCGCCGACTGCCCGACGAGCCCCTCGCCCAGGTGCCAGACGTTGGAGACGTGCTTGCGCGCCTTGTAGGCGTAGCTGGCGATGAGGCGGAGCCGCTGCGCGCCGCCGTCGCCCTCGCTGATGTAGAAGGCACCCTGCCGCGCCGCCACGAGCGGCGTCAGCTCCGACATGATGAGCCGCGCGACCGAGTCGAGGTCCTTCTGCCCCTGCATCATCCGGCCGAAGCGCGCGAGGTTCGTCTTCAGCCAGTCCTGCTCGGTGTTCTTCTCGGTCGTGTCCTTCAGGTTGGCGATCATCTGGTTGAGGTTGTTCTTCAGCTCATCCAGCTCGCCCTGCGCGTTCACCGTGATCGTCCGCGTGAGGTCGCCGCGCGTCACCGCGGTGGCGACGTCGGCGATGGCGCGCACCTGCAGCGTGAGGCTGTTCGCCATCGCGTTCACGTTGTCGGTGAGCCCCTTCCAGGTGCCGGCGACGCCGGGCACCTCGGCCTGGCCGCCCAGCTTCCCCTCGGTGCCCACCTCCTTCGCGACGCGCGTCACCTCGTCGGCGAAGACGCGCAGCCGGTCCACCATGTTGTTGATCGTGACCTTGAGCTCGAGCACCTCGCCCAGCGCCTCGACCGTGATCTTCTGACTCAGGTCGCCGTTGGCCACCGCCGTCGTGACGTCGGCGATGTTGCGCACCTGGTTGGTGAGGTTGCGCGCGAGGCCGTTCACGTTGTCGGTGAGGTCCTTCCACGTGCCGGCGACCCCCTGCACCTTCGCCTGCCCGCCCAGCTTCCCCTCCGTGCCCACCTCGCGCGCCACGCGGGTGACCTCGGAGGCGAAGCCGTTGAGCTGGTCGACCATCGTGTTGATGACCTGCTTGATCTGCAGGATCTCGCCCGACGCCTCGACGGTGATCTTGCGCGTGAGGTCGCCGGTCGCGATCGCGGTCGCCACCGCGCTGACGTCGCGGAGCTGCACGGTGAGGTTGCCGGCCATGCCGTTCACGTTCTCCGTGAGGTCGCGCCAGACGCCGGCGACCCCCTCGACGCGCGCCTGGCCGCCGAGCTTCCCCTCCGTGCCCACCTCCTTGGCGACGCGGGTGACCTCCGCCGCGAACGCCGAGAGCTGGTCCACCATCGTGTTGATGGTGTTCTTGAGCTGGAGCATCTCGCCGCGGACGTCCACGGTGATCTTGCGCGACAGGTCGCCCTTGGCGACCGCCGTCGTCACGTCGGCGATGTTTCTCACCTGGCCGGTGAGGTTGCCGGCCATCGCGTTCACCGAGTCGGTGAGGTCCTTCCACGTGCCGGCGACGCCGGGGACGTTCGCCTGCCCGCCGAGCACCCCCTCGGTTCCCACCTCGCGCGCCACGCGCGTCACCTCGGCGGCGAACGCGGAGAGCTGGTCCACCATCGTGTTGATGGTGTTCTTCAGCTCGAGCATCTCTCCCTTGACGTCCGCCGTGATCTTGCGCGACAGGTCGCCGCGCGCCACCGCCGTGGTGACGTCGGCGATGTTGCGCACCTGCCCGGTGAGGTTCGACGCCATGAAGTTCACGGAGTCGGTCAGGTCCTTCCACGTCCCCGCGACGCCGGGCACGTTGGCCTGGCCGCCGAGCACCCCCTCGGTACCGACCTCGCGCGCCACGCGCGTGACCTCGCCCGCGAAGACGCCGAGCCGGTCGACCATCC
Source organism: Gemmatimonadaceae bacterium (assembly GCA_045804285.1). GTDB lineage: Bacteria > Gemmatimonadota > Gemmatimonadetes > Gemmatimonadales > Gemmatimonadaceae > DATMHT01. The sequence continues at coordinate 644 of JBJMNL010000236.1, read as the reverse complement.
GGTTGATGACGTCCTTGATCTGGAGGATCTCCCCCTTCACGTCCACCGTGATCTTTCGCGTCAGGTCGCCGTCGGCGATCGCCGTCGCCACCGCGCTCACGTCGCGGAGCTGCACCGTCAGGTTGCCGGCGAGCGTGTTCACGTTGTCGGTCAGGTCCTTCCAGGTGCCCGAGACGCCGGGCACGCTCGCCTGGCCGCCCAGCCGCCCCTCGGTGCCCACCTCCTTCGCGACTCGCGTGACCTCGGCGGCGAACGCGGAGAGCTGGTCGACCATGGTGTTGATGGTGTTCTTGAGCTCGAGCAGCTCCCCCTTCACCTCGACCGTGATCTTGCGCGAGAGGTCGCCGCGGGCGACGGCGGTGGTCACGTCGGCGATGTTGCGCACCTGGTTGGTCAGGTTGCTCGCCATCGCGTTGACGTTGTCCGTGAGCCCCTTCCAGGTGCCCGCGACGCCGGGCACGTTCGCCTGCCCGCCGAGCACTCCCTCCGAGCCCACCTCGCGCGCCACGCGGGTGACCTCGTCGGCGAAGATGCCGAGCCGGTCCACCATCGTGTTGATGGTGTCCTTGAGCTCGAGCACCTCGCCGCGGGCGTTCACCGTGATCTTCTGACTCAGGTCGCCGTTCGCCACCGCGGTGGTGACG
>JBJMNL010000235.1:0-7849 GCA_045804285.1 Gemmatimonadaceae bacterium | reverse complement strand
GGCGCTCATCGCCCCGCCGGGCGCCCCGCCGGGCGCCCCGCCGGCCGGTGCCGGCGCCTCCCGTGCGATGCACCCCATCGCGCCGGTCGCCGCTCCCCCGGTGCAGCGGTTCGCCGCGCCGGCGCGCACTCCCGACCCAGTCCCGGACCCGGCCCCGGCGCCCGACGACCGCCCCCGCGAGTCGGGGCGGCGGGTCGCCGCCCGCCCTCGGAAGCCGAACCTGGGCTACAGCATGGCGCCCCCGCGCCACCGTCGTGGGAAGCTGCTCGTCGGCGGCGCCGTCGCGCTGCTCGCGGCCGCGGCGGTCGCCTTCGCGCTCTCCGGCCGGAGCGCGCCCTCGCCGGTCGAGCCGTCGCCGCGCGCGCCGGTCGCGAGCAGCGCGGCCGCTCCCGACGTGGCCACGCCGCTCCCCGAGACTCCCGCCGCCGTCGCGGTCGGCACGCCGGCGCCAGGCGTCCCCACCGGGCCGGCGGTCGCTCCCCTTCCCGTCACGCGGCCGAGCGAGGCGCGCGTCGCGTCACACGCCCCGTCGGGCGACGCCGGCGAGCCGGCCGAGGAGCGCGCCGCGCCGCCCCCGCCGCGCGCCCTCTCCGGCCTCAAGGCGATCGACCTGGGCGGGCTCTCGAAGGACGTCGACGCCCGGACGCGCCGGCACATCGACGACGAGATCAGGTCGGACACGCGGCCGGCGACGTTCGGCCAGCCGGCGCCGAAGCCCCGCTAGCGCGCCGGGCGTCCGGGCGGGCAGTCGGGTCAGCGCGGCGGCGCCGCGGCGCGCTCGTCGCGCCCGTGCGCCTGCGCCGGGGGCGAGGTCGCCTCGACCGCGGTGAAGCGCTCGAGGATCCGGTAGCTGTGCTCCGCCCCGCGCGGCACCACCCACGAGTTCCCGGGCTCGAGCAGCACCGACTGCCCTTCCAGCCGGAGCTCGGCGCGTCCGGCGATCACGTAGCCCACCGTCTCGTAGTCGCGCGACACGGCCGGCTTGGGCTCGCCCGGCTCGGTGTTCTCCCAGAGCCGCATCGCCACGTGCACGCCCGACGCGAGATACTTCTGCCCCATCTGCCCGTGGGGCGAGTGACTCGAATCGACCTTCGTCACGCTCGTGTCCGACATCGTCCACCCTCCCGTCGCGGGTGGCGACCCGCCGGCGACGCGTCGGCGGCCGACGCGCGAAGGTAGCGCTCCGGGAAATGGCGTGCCAGCCGCGGTGCGCGGCGCGGTGTCGGGGGCCCGGTGTCGGCGGCGCGGCGCTACGTGACGTCGGCGCGCGCGGCGGCGTGCGCCCGCCGCTCCAGGTCGTACTTCCGGGCGACGATCATCGCCTGGTACGTCGCCTTCATCATCGAGAAGGTCAGGCCGTCGCGCCCGTCGAGGAAGCCGCGCCGCGCGACGTAGCTGTAGAGGAAGTAGACGAGCGGCCGGGCCGGCATCCGCCACGCCAGCCGCTTGAGCGCGGCCCGGCGCCGCAGTGGGTCGCGCGCCGCGAGGTCGCGCCAGCGCGCGCGCGCCCGCCGCTCCTCGGCCAGCTCGTGCTCCGCCTCCTTGCCCGCGTAGCGGTTCTGCCGCGCGAACCACTCGTCGATCCCCTTCAGGTTCTCGTCGATCAGGTCGTGCTCCAGCTCCCGCACCTCGCCGCGCACCTCCTGCGTCTCGGCGTGCCCGCGATCCACGTAGCGCACCCGGTCGCGGTGCACGAGGCGCACGACCCAGTTCGGGTACAGGCTGCTGTGGCGCAGCCAGCGCCCCCACATGTGGAAGCGGCGTCGCACGCGGAACGCGCCCACGCCGTCGAGCGGCTCGCGCAGCAGGCGCCGCATCTCGTCGGCGAGCTCGCGCGGCACGCGCTCGTCGGCGTCGAGCACGAGCACCCACTCGTGCTTCGGCGCGGTGTGGTCGAGCGCCCAGTTCCGCTGCGAGCCGAAGCCGCCGAACGCGTGCTGGAAGAAGCGCGCGCCCCACTCGCGCGCCAGCGCCTCGGTGCGGTCGCTGCTGAAGGAGTCGACGACGATCACGTCGTCGCACCACTCCAGGGAGCCGAGGCAGGCCGGGAGGTGCGTCTCCTCGTTGAGGGTGAAGATCATCACCGAGACCGGCACCGGCGGCGCGCCGTCGTCGGTGGCGCGGGGCGTGGTGGAGGGGCGAGTGGCGGTCGGCGGGGAGTGTGGCGGCACGGGGCGGCGAGCGGGCTGGCTGGCGGAGGTCCGGTCCGGCGTCAGGCGCCGGACGGGCGTCGCGGGGAAAGATAGGCGCCTCGCCCGGCGAACCGTCACCCCCGTGCCGCGGAGCCTCGTCATGCGCGGCGTCTCTCTCCCCTGGAGCGTCGGCGCGGCCCGCCACTGGCGGGTGCTGCCGGCCCGCCGTATGTTAGCGCCGCCTCATCCGGACCCCCGCAGGTGAGCGACCTCCTCTCCCGCCTCCAGACAGCCCTCGCGGACACGTACGCGATCGAGCGCGAGCTCGGGCGCGGCGGCATGGCGACCGTCTTTCTCGGTCGCGATCGTCGCCTCGACCGGTTGGTCGCGGTCAAGGTGCTGCACGCCGACCTCGCGCAGGCGCTGGGCGCGGAGCGCTTCCGCCGCGAGATCGAGATCGCGACGCGGCTCAGCCACCCGCACATCCTGCCGCTGTACGACTCCGGTGACGCGTCCGGGCTGCTCTACTACGTCATGCCCTACGTCACCGGCGAGTCGCTGCGGGCGAGGCTCCAGCGCGAGCAGCAGCTCGGGGTCGAGGAGGCGATCGGCATCACGTGCGAGGTGGCGGCGGCGCTCGACTACGCGCACCGGCAGGGCGTCGTCCACCGCGACATCAAGCCGGAGAACATCCTGCTCGCGGACGGGCACGCGGTGGTCGCCGACTTCGGCATCGCGCGCGCCATCTCGGCGTCGCACGACGAGAAGCTGACGCAGACCGGGGTCACGCTCGGCACGCCGATGTACATGAGCCCCGAGCAGGCGTGCGCGGAGCCGGACATCGACGGGCGCAGCGACCAGTACAGCCTCGCGGCGGTGACGTACGAGATGCTCGCCGGCCAACCACCCTTCGTGGGGCCGACGGCGCAGGCGATCATCGCCCGGCAGATGCTCGACCAGGTGCCCTCGCTGACGATCGTCCGCAGGACGATCCCGCTCGAGGTCGAGGACGCGGTGCTGCGGGCGTTGAGCAAGGTGCGCGCGGACCGTTTCCCCACGGTCGCGCAGTTCGCGGAGGCGCTGCGGAATCCGTCGGGGACGCGCTCCTGGCGCACCGAGACGCGGGCGACGACGGCGCGCCGCCCGTGGTCGCCGGCGCGCCGTCGCGCGCTGTTCGCGGCGTGGGCGCTCGCCTTCGTGTCCGGGGGCGCGGGGCTGGGCTACGCGGCCTGGCGGGCGGTGCTGCACCCGGGCAAGGCGACCGCGGCGGCGTCGTACGCCGCGGGGGCGCTCGACCCGCGGCACGTCGCCGTCCTCTACTTCGAGGACGAGAGCAGGGACGGCTCGCTCGGCTACCTGGCGGACGGCCTGACGGAGGCGCTGATCGGCGAGCTGTCGCGGGCGCAGGCGCTCGACGTCGTCTCGGCGAACGGCGTGGCGCGTCATCGCGGCGCCGACGTCGCCGACGACGCCGCGCGCGACAGCCTCGCGAAGGCGCTCGGCGTCGGCACCATCGTGCGGGGGAGCGTCGAGCCGGCGGGGCGCGGCTATCGCGTCGTGGTGCGGCTCACGGACGCCGAGAGCGGCGCGGACTACCAGCGGCTCAGCTTCGACCAGCCGCCGGAGCGCCTCGTGGAGATGCGCGACTCGCTCGTCGCGTCGGTGGCCGCCCTCCTGCGCGAGCGGCTGGGCCAGGAGATCGTGCTGCGCCAGCAGCGCGCGGGGACGCAGAGCGCCGACGCGTGGGCGTTCGTGCAGCGCGCCGAGCGCGCGCGGAAGGAGGCGCAGGGCCTGCTCGCGGACGACGACGCCGCCGGCGCGGCACGGCGGTTCGCCGCCGCCGACTCGGTGCTCGCGCGCGCCGAGGCGCTCGACCCGCGATGGGCGGAGCCGCCCATTCTCCGCGGGGGGCTCGCGCTCCAGCAGGCGAAGGTCGCGACCGAGCCCGCCACCGTCTCGCGCCTGATCGCCGCCGGCCGCGCCGACGCGGAGCGCGCCCTGGCGCTCGATGCCCGGAGCGCCGACGCGCTCGAGCTGCGCGGCTCCCTCGACTACCTCCGCTTCCTCCGCCACCTGGAGCCCGACCCGACCGCCGCGCGGCGGCTGCTCTCGGGCGCCGAGGCGGACCTGAAGGCGGCCGTCGAGATCGCGCCGTCCCACGCGAACGCGTGGCAGGTCCTCAGCCACCTGTACGCGCAGATCCCGGACTTCACCCGGGTGAAGCTCGCCGCGCAGCGCGCCTACGAGGAGGACGCGTATCTGGCCGCCGCGCCCGACGTGATCTGGCGGCTGTACACCGCCTCCTACGAGCTCGAGCAGCTCGGCGACGCCGAGCACTGGTGCGAGGAGGGCCGGCGCCGCTTCGCGGCCAATCCGCGCTTCACGGAGTGCCGGCTCTGGATCCTCACGATGCGTGACGCCCCGCCCGACGTGGCGGCGGCGTGGAGCACGGTCGACGCGCTCCGCGCGATGACGCCGCGGGCAGCGTGGGAGCTCGGCGGCCGCCGCTACAGGATGGCGGCGGCGGCCGTCATCGCTCGCGCCAACCTCCCCGACAGCGCGCGGCACGTTCTCGTCGCCGCCCGCGCCGGCCGTGACGTCGACCCTGAGCACGAGCTCGAGTCCGTCGAGGCGTTCGTGCGCGGCCTGCTCGGCGACAAGGACGAAGCCTTCCGCCTGCTGCGGGCCTACTACGCCGCGAACCCGGAGCACGTCGTCTCCGCCGCGAACGACAACGCCTACTGGTGGCGTACGCTGCGCGACGACCCGCGATACAAGGAGTTCCGCCGCCAGGCGGAGTAGCCCGGCTCCCCCGCCCGGCGGCGACGCGCGCCGCCGGATCACCACGCCACCGTGGCGGGGCCGACGCGATCCCACAGCTTCCGAGCGGCGACGCGGCCGCTAGTAGCGCCGCTCCACACGTCTCCCGTCTCGGAGGTTCCCTTGCGTTGCCCGAACCGGCGCACCGTCGCCGCCACCCTGCTGCTGCTCGCCACCGCCTGCAGCGACGCGTCACGTCCCGCTCCCACGCAGCCGCCGCTCGGCGGCCCCCGGGCCTCGATCCTCGTGCCCACGGGCACCGAGATCCGGAACCAGATCGGGCTCGTCTTTCCGGCGGGCGGCCTCCGGAACGCGGCGCTCACGCAGTTCGACAACGTCGACCGCAGCAAGGGACAGGGGCGCCTCTCGGTTGCGCAGTCGCAGGCCGGCGCGTTGATCGACTTCGTCCTGCGAGCGCTGAACGACGGGAAGCTCGTGGCGCCGTCGGGCGGGTCGAGCGCCTTCGACGATCCCTCCAACCCCGGGAGTGCGCTCCCCGCCGCCAGCGCGCAGGCCGCGGCCGCGCAGCTCGTCGGAGCGGTCTCCGTGTACGTCGGCCTCGGGGGGGGCGGCGCGTCGCGCGTCGACGCCGCCGCGGTCTACGTCCCCGTGAGCGCCGACACCCCGATCGTCGTCAGGACCGGGACCGGCCTCGCGGCGGTCCGCATCCCGCCACACGCGCTCGGCGCCGACGCGCTGGTCACGATCACGCCGATCGACTACCAGGGCTTTCCCGTCGGCTTCGGCCCGCTCAACACCAAGAGTAGCGGTCTGCGGCAGTACCCGTTCTTCTACGAGCTCCAGACCTTCCCCGCGATTCCGAGCTTCGCCGCGCCGGTGCTGGTGCAGCTCTGCCAGATCGAGACGGGGCCGTACGCGCCTCCGGAGGCGATCCATCCCAGGCTGCAGCTCGCGCACAACGTCGGCGCCGATCTGCAGATTCTCCCGCGCGAGTTCGCGCCCGACCTGGCCTGCACGACGAGCGTCAGCAGCATGCGCCCGGCGCCGATGGAGAGTGAGGGGTGGCTCGCCCGGGGGAAGTGGGCCGCGCGCGAGCTCCCGCTCCAGCTCGGGCGGTGGCTCGGGCCGGCGACGGCCTATGCCGCACATGGTGGGCTGGCGGGCGCGTCGTCGTCCTTCAGCCCCTTCGGCGCCGTCGACGTCGGATCGGGCGCGGTCCAGCTGCGGCCGAACGTCGTCAGCCTCTCGAGCTACACCGGCGGCGGCGTCAACTTCTTCGCCACCGACGCCAACGGCGCCGCGCTCGACCTCGCGTGCGGCGGGTGGACGTCGAGCAATCCCAACGTGGGAAGCTTCGGCGGACCCTTCTACCCGTCGGGAGCGACGGGGAGCACGACGATCACGGCGGTCTGCGGCAGCAGCGGCGCCACGGCGGGCATCCCCGTCGCGCAGATCGTGCAGATCGTGCCGTGAGCGGCCGTCCCGCTCGCCGGCATCGGCCGTGTGAATGACGCGCGGGGGGCGGCCCTGATGGGCCGCCCCCCGCCGCTAGCTCGCCTCCCGCTTCAGCTTCTTGAGCACCTTCGCGTTCGCGCGCGGGAACCTCGGCTTCATCCCCTCCAGCGTCGCCACGAGGGCGTCGGCGACGAGGTAGTTGCGGACCTTCTTGTCGTCGGCCGGCACCACGTACCAGGGCGCCCACTCGGTGCTGCACTCGCGCAGCGCGTCGCGGTACGCGCGCGTGAACCCCGACCAGAGCCGCCGGTCGTCCCAGTCGCCCTCGGCCACCTTCCAGTTCCTGGCCGGGTCCTCGAGCCGCTTGACGAGCCGCTCCTTCTGCTCGCGCCGCGAGACGTGGAGGAAGAATTTGAGGAGCGTGACGCCGCTCTCGGTCAGCATGCGCTCGAAGTCGTTGATCTGCGCGTAACGCGCCGACCAGACCTTGCGGGGCACGAGCCCGTGCACGCGGGCGACGAGCACCTCCTCGTAGTGCGACCGGTTGAACACGCCGACGAAGCCGTACGGGGGGACCGCGTGGTGCACGCGCCAGAGGAAGTCGTGCGCCAGCTCCTCGCCGGTGGGCGCCTTGAAGCTCGTCACGCGGAGCCCGACGGGGTTCATCGCCCCGAACACCTTGCGCGTCGTACCGTCCTTCCCGCCGGCGTCGCGCGCCTGGAGGATGACGAGGAGCGCCCGCTTCGACTCGGCGTAGAGCGCGTCCTGCAGCTCGGCGGCGCGCTCGCACAGCGCCCTCGTGGCCTCCTTGAGCCCGTCCTCGTCGCGCGGCACCTCGCCGTGATACTCGGCGTCGCCGTCGGCGAGCCGCGGGACGTCGTCGGGGCGAACGGGAGCGAGGAGCACGCCGGCTCAGTGCGCGCGGCGCGCCGGCGCGCCGCCGCCGAGCCTCAACGGACCTCCAGGAGCTCGACGTCGAAGACGAGCGTCGCGAAGGGCGGGATCACGCCGCCGGCGCCGCGCGCGCCGTAGCCGAGCTCCGAGGGGATGACGAGCGTGCGCCGTCCGCCGACGCGCATCCCGCTCACCCCTTCGTCCCATCCGGCGATCACCTGCCCCACGCCGAGCGTGAACTGGAAGGGCTCGTCGCGGTCGCGGCTGCTGTCGAACTTGGTACCGTCGTCGAGCGTGCCGGTGTAGTGCACGGTCACGCGCCGTCCGCGCATCGCCTCGGCGCCGGCGCCCACCGCCTCGTCGCGATAGCGCAGGCCGCTCGCCGTCGACGTCATCCCTGTCTGGTCCACTCTACGCTCCATGATGTACGCCGTGGCATGTACGCCGTGGCGAGCGCGGCGCGTGGTGCCGGCGCCGGCGTCGCGCGCTCGATAGTAAGCTCGCCAGGGCGGCGGCGCCATCCGAGGGCGCGGCGTCGGCTGGCGTCACGCGGCGCCGCCGCGCCGCCGCGCCGCGCCGCGTGCCTC
>JBJMNL010000234.1:0-2758 GCA_045804285.1 Gemmatimonadaceae bacterium | reverse complement strand
GCGCAGCCAGCGCAGGTTCAGCTCGACGCCGGGGCGTGAGAGGTTGTCGAGGAGGAGCACCGGCGTGCCCTCCGAGAGCAGCCGGTGCGCGAGGTTCGCCCCCACGAACCCTGCGCCCCCCGTGATCAGGACCACCCTTCCGTCGGCGCGCGACCCGCGACGGGGGTCGTGTCCGCCTGGAGCGCTCCCCCGCGGCGCCCTCATACGGTCAGCCCCCGCGCGGCGAGCTCGTCGCGCATCTCGGCCACGCGGTCGTGGGCGACCTGCCCCTCGAGCCACCCCGCGAGCTCGGCGAGCCCCTCGTCGAGGCCGACGCGCGGCCGGTAGCCGAGCACGTCCCGCGCGAGCGCGACGTCGGAGAAGCAGTGCCGGATGTCCCCTACCCGGTACTTCCCCGTCACCTCCGGCGCGATGTCCTCCTTGCCGAGCACCGACGCCACGCGCTCGGCGATCTCGCGCACCGTGTAATGATTGCCGCTGCCGACGTTGAAGGCCCGCCCCGCCGCCGCCGGCACCTCGAGCGCGAGCCGGCACGCCTGCGCCACGTCGTAGACGCTGACGAAGTCGCGCCGCTGGAGCCCGTCCTCGAAGATCAGCGGCGGGCGGTCGTTGAGCAGACGCGACGCGAAGATCGCCAGCACGCCCGTGTAGGGGTTGGACAGCGCCTGCCGGGTGCCGTAGGCGTTGAAGAAGCGCAGCGCGACGGTCGGGATCCCGTACGCGCGGCCGAGCATGAGGCACATGCGCTCCTGGTCGTACTTCGAGAGCGCGTACACCGAGCTGAGCGACGGCTGCTTCGACTCCGGCGTCGGAAGGGGCGACAGGACCTCGCCGCCGTCGCCCCTCACTTCCCAGTCGCCCCGCCGGAGCTGCTCCAGCGAGCGCTCACGGCCCGCCGTCTCCGCGCCCGTCGCCGAGGCGAATAGCCCCTCGCCGTAGATGCTCATGCTCGACGCGACGACCAGCCGCTCCACCGGGCGCCGGGCCAGCGCCTCGAGCAGCACCGCCGTGCCGACGTTGTTGACGTCGGTGTAGCGCTGGACCTCGTACATGCTCTGCCCGACGCCCACCACCGCGGCGAAGTGGTAGACGGCGTCCACTCCGCGCAGCGCGCGACGCACCGCCTCCGGATCGCGCACGTCGCCGACGACGAGCTCGACGTCCTCCCGGAGATACGCGGGGCGCGTGCACCCCCTCCCGTGCACCTGCGGGGAGAGGTTGTCGAGCGCGCGCACCCGGTACCCACGGTCGAGCAGCTCGTCGGCGAGGTGCGAGCCGATGAAGCCCGCGCCACCGGTGATGAGGATCTTACTGGTCATGTGCCTCTCCTGTGCTGCGTCCCGCGGCCGCGCCCCGCACCCCGCGCGTCGGACCGCCGCGCCGTCGAGAGCGGCCCGGACCGGTCGGGGCGAAACGTACAAAGAACGATTTCGCCTTTCGCAATTACGAGGCCCAGCTATAACATGGGCTCCAAACGATCGGCAGAGCACGGTGGCGTGTACGCGAGCGTACGCGAGTGCCCGGCACGCGCCCGGCACGCGCCCGTCGCGGGCGCTCCACGCGACGGACGCGCTCGCTCGGCGGGGCGCGGCGCGCGCCGCAAGCGCGGGAATTGCACGCGGCTGACGTCGGCGCGCCGCGGTCGCGACGGCCGGAACAGCGGAGAAAATGAAACTCGTCGTCTTCGGGCTCTCGGTCAGCTCGTCGTGGGGCAACGGCCACGCGACGCTCTGGCGCGGACTCATCCGCGCGCTCGTCGCGCGCGGCCACCGCGTCGTCTTCTTCGAGCGCGACGTCCCGTACTACGCCGCGCATCGCGACCTCACCGCGCTCCCCGACGGCGGCGAGCTCGTGCTCTACGCGGAGTGGGAGAGCGCGCGCCGCGCCGCGCGCGCGCCGCTCGCCGACGCCGATGTCGCCATCGTCACGTCGTACTGTGCCGACGGCGTCGCCGCCACCGAGCTCGTGGCCGAGTCCGCGGTCCCGCTGAGCGCGTTCTACGACCTCGACACGCCGGTCACGCTCGCGCGACTCGCGGCCGGCGAGCCGGTGCCCTACCTCGGCCCGCGCGGGCTGCGCGACTTCGACCTCGTGCTGAGCTACACCGGCGGCGCCGCGCTCGACGGGCTCTGCCGCCGGCTCGGCGCGCGCCGCGTCGCGCCACTCTATGGAAGCGTCGATCCCGCGGTGCACCGCCCCGCGCCTCCGGTCGATTGCTTCCGCGCCGACCTCTCCTACCTCGGCACCTACGCCGGCGACCGGCAGGCCGGCGTCGAGTCGCTCTTCATCGAGCCGGCCCGGCGGCTCCCCGGCCGCCGCTTCCTCCTCGGCGGCGCGCAGTACCCGTCCGACTTTCCGTGGACGCCGAACATCTTCTTCATGCCGCACGTCGCGCCCGGCGACCACCCGGCGTTCTACTGCTCGTCGGCGCTCACGCTCAACGTCACCCGGCAACCGATGGCCGAGTCGGGGTGGTGCCCGTCGGGACGGCTCTTCGAGGCCGCGGCGTGCGGCGCGCCGATCCTCAGCGATTGGTGGGACGGGCTCGACCACTTCTTCACGCCTGGCGAGGAGATCCTCGTCGCGCGCTCGACCGACGACGCGGTCGCGGCGCTCGGCTGCTCCCCCGCCGCGCTCGCCGGGATCGCGCGCCGCGCGCGCGAGCGCACGCTCGACGAGCACACGGCCGACCACCGCGCCGCCGAGCTCGAGGCCGCGCTCGAGGCCGCCGTCACCGCGGCCGCGCCGGCCGACGCGG
>JBJMNL010000233.1:0-13659 GCA_045804285.1 Gemmatimonadaceae bacterium | reverse complement strand
GCCGCGCGACGCCGCGGCCGCCGCCGCCGACACGCCCGCCCCGCGGCCCGCGGCGCCGGGCGAGCTGCCGGTGGTGCGCGCGCTCTACGTGAACCGCTTCGCCGCGCAGAGCAAGGCGAAGATGCGGCACCTCGTCGGGATCGCCGACTCGACCGAGATCAACGCGCTCGTCATCGACATGAAGGACGAGTTCGGGCTCAACTACAGCTCGCGCACGCCGGCCTTCGCGCGGAACGCGGGGACGATGACGAAGGTGGCCGACGTCAAGGCGCTGCTCGACACGCTCGAGGCGCACGACGTCCTGGCGATCGCGCGCATCGTCGTCTTCAAGGATTCGGTGACGGCGCGCGTCAACCCGCAGTGGACGATCCGCAAGACCGACGACTCGATCTGGCGCGACCACAAGGGGCTGGCGTGGGTGAACCCGTACCACCGCGAGCTGTGGGAGTACAACATCGGGGTCGCCGAGGAGCTCGTGAAGATGGGCTTCGACGAGATCCAGTTCGACTACATCCGCTTTCCCGAGCCGTACAGGAGCCTCCCGCAGCAGGTCTTCCCGGGCAACGGCGGGCAGCCGAAGCCGGAGGCGATCGCGGAGTTCCTGAAGACGGCGAACGCGCGCCTCGACAAGTTCGGCGTGCGCACCACCGCCGACATCTTCGGCCTCGTGACCACCGTGAAGGGGCCGCTCGAGGTCGCGCAGGAGTGGGAGAAGCTCGCGCCGGTGACGGACGTCCTGCTGCCGATGACGTACCCGTCGCACTACCCGCGCGGCTCGTTCGGCGTCGCGCGGCCGAACGCGGAGCCGTACAGGATCATGTACGCGGCGATCGCGAGGGCGCACGAGCGCGACGCGAAGCTGGGCATCGGCGGCGAGCACGTGCGCCCCTGGATCCAGGCCTTCACGCTCGGCGCGCCGGCCTACGGCCCGACCGAGATCACGGAGCAGAAGCGCGCGATCTACGACGCGGGGTACGACGGCTGGGTGCTGTGGAATCCGGGCTCGAAGTACGACATCTTCGTCCCCGCGTTCGAGAAGACGCTGGTCTCGCGCAAGAAGCCGTTCAGGGGCGCGGCCCCCGCCGCGGCGCCCAAGGCGACGGCCGCCCGCCCCGACTCGTCGGCGCCGAAGCCCTGACCGCGACGGACAGCGCGCCCCGCCCGGCGGTCGCTCTACCGGGCGGGGCGCGCTGTCCGTCGCCGCCGCGCCGATGCGTCCCGCGGCCGTCCGGGCGCGCGCCGTCCGGCGTCCAACCCCGTGGCCGGACGCGAGCGGTCCTCAACGCGCGACGTGGTGGGGTCGTATTCATATGTTGGGCGGGCGGGACCCCGTCCGCGGGGGGCGGGCACGAGACCCGCGCCGGTCGGTGCGCGCCCCCACCACGACACCTCACACCGCATCGCCGAGATGACCCTCGAGATACGCAGGGCGACGACCTGGCTCGCCGCCGCCGCCGTCGCGGTCGGCACGGCCGTGGCGCCCGCCGCCGCGCAGCAGCAGACGCCCGCGGGCGCCACCTCGCCCGCCGCCGCCGCGCCCCGCCGGCCGATCGATCCGGCCAACCTGGACACGACGTGCGCGGCCTGCGCCGACTTCTTCCAGTTCGCCAACGGCGGCTGGCTCCAGAAGGCGACCATCCCCGCGGCCTACACGACGTGGGGGAGCTTCAACGAGCTCGCCGACCGCAACCAGGACGTCATGCGGGCGGTGCTGGAGGAGGCGCGCCGCGCCGCGCCCTCGGCGCCCGCGGGGAGCGACACGCGCAAGCTCGGCACCTTCTACGGCTCGTGCATGGACTCGGCCGCCGTCGAGGCCGCGGGCGCGACGCCGCTGCGGCCGGAGCTGGCGCGGATCGCCGCGCTCCGCACGCGCCCGCAGCTCCAGGCGGAGGTCGAGCGGCTGCACATGATGGGCGTCCCGGTGCTCTTCGGCTTCGGCGCCGCGCAGGACCAGAAGCAGAGCACGCAGGTCATCGTCTCGCTCCGCCAGGGCGGCCTCGGCCTCCCCGACCGCGACTACTACACGAAGACCGACTCGGCGTCGCAGAAGCTGCGCGACGGCTACGTGGCGCACGTGGCGCGCACCCTCGCCCTCGCGGGGGAGAGCGAGGCGGCGGCGGCCGCGGACGCGAAGGCGGTGATGGCGATCGAGACCGCGCTCGCCAACGCCTCGCGCACGCGCGTGCAGCTCCGCGACCCGAACGCGAACTACAACCGGATGACCGCCGCCGAGCTGCAGACGCTCGCCCCGGCGCTCGACTGGAAGCGCTACTTCGCGAGCGCCGGCGTGCCGGCGACGACCGCCGTGAACGTCGGCCAGCCCGACTTCGTGAAGGCGATGAGCGCGCTCGTCGCGAGCACGCCGGCGGCCGACATGCAGGCGTACCTGCGCTGGCACCTCGCGCGCACCGCCGCCCCCTCGCTCGGCGCCGCCTGGGTGAACGAGGACTTCGCCTGGCAGAGCACGTTGAGCGGCGTCAAGGAGCTGCAGCCGCGCTGGAAGCGCTGCCTCCAGGCCGCCGACAACTCCCTGGGCGAGGCGCTCGGCGCGCTCTACGTGAGGAAGACGTTCACCCCCGCGGCCAAGGCGCGCGCCCTGGCCATGGTCGACAACCTCCAGGCGGTGCTGCGCGACCGGATCGGCCAGCTCGCGTGGATGAGCGACACCACGCGCGCGCGGGCGCAGGCGAAGCTCGCCGCGTTCACGAAGAAGATCGGCTACCCCGACCGGTGGCGCGACTACTCGGCGCTCCGCATCGTGCCGGGTCCGTTCGCGACGAACGTGCTCGCGGCGAACGAGTTCGCCCGGAAGCGCAACCTCGCGAAGGTCGGCAAGCCCGTGGACCGCACCGAGTGGGGGATGACGCCGCCGACCGTGAACGCGTACTACAACCCGACGATGAACGAGATCGTCTTCCCCGCCGGCATCCTCCAGCCGCCCTTCTTCGACCCGAACGCGGACGACGCCGTGAACTACGGCGGCATGGGGGCCGTGATCGGACACGAGATGACGCACGGCTTCGACGACCAGGGGCGCCAGTTCGACCCGCAGGGGAACCTGCGCGACTGGTGGACGGCCGCCGACGCGGCGTCGTACAAGACGCGCGCCGACAAGGTCGCCAACCAGTTCGACGCCTACACGGTCGCCGACGGCGTGCACGTCAACGGCCGCCTCACGCTCGGCGAGAACATCGCCGACCTCGGGGGCCTGACGATCGCCTACTACGCGCTCGAGAAGTCGATGGCCGGGAAGCCGCGCCCCGCCGCCATCGACGGCTTCACGCCGGAGCAGCGCTTCTTCCTGAGCTGGGCGCAGGTCTGGCGGCGCCTCCAGCGCCCGGAGGCGGCCAAGCTCCAGGTCGCGACCGACCCGCATGCGCCGGCCCGCTTCCGCGTCAACGGCCCGCTCTCCAACATGCCGGAGTTCCAGGCGGCGTGGGGGTGCAAGGCGGGGGACGCGATGGTGCGCCCGGACGAGGTGCGGGCACAGATCTGGTAGCCGGCCCGGGAGGCCCGGAGTCGGAGCGGGCGGTCGCCGGAAGCGGCGACCGCCCGCTCGTCTTGCGCCCTCGGGCCACGGTCGGAGACACGGAACGTTGCGGCGGGGGGACGGCATTGTACGATGACGTGAGCCCGGCGCTCCGACGCGCCGGCCGACACCCGTGACCCGGTTGGCGACGACGATGCAATCGCTTCGGCGCGCGATATCTCGGCGGGCGAGATCTCCGCGAGTGAGATCTCGGCGAGCGAGGTCCATGATCGGGGCCGGCGCTGCGGCGCTGCTCCCCGTCCTGACCACCCCGGGCGCCGCGCGGGCGCAGGAGCCGGCGGGGGGCGGCCGCCGTCCGCCGGCGCTCGGCGCCTGGACCGCGCTGGCGCGCAACGAGCCGCTCCGGACGCGGTTCGGGCACACGCACGACCGCGACCTGTACGCGATGGGGCTCCGCGCCGCTTGGGCGCTGACGCACGGCGCCGCCGTCCGCCTGGAGTACACGGTGGACTTCCTGCCGGCCGTGCTCTCGACCGAGATGCCGACGTACGCGGTGACGCCGCGGCCGACGGGTGCCTGCCGGTCGGGGGAGCCGTGCTCGGCGCCGCTCCGCTCCCGGGAGGCGCTGCTGGCCGAGCGCTCGGTCTACGGCGTCGGCGTGCTGCCGGCCGGGCTCCAGCTCCGCGTTCCCGTCGGCTCGCGCCTGTCGCTCCTCGCGCGCGGCGCCGCGGGCGCGGTCTGGTTCGACCGCCGGGTGCCGGACCCACGGGAGAAGCGGCTCAACTTCTGGGGCGACCTCGGCGCCGGCGCGGAGCTCGCGGTCGCCAGCGCCCTGTCGCTCGGCGCCGGCTTCCGGCTCAATCACATCTCGAACGCGAACACCGGTCCCGTCAATCCGGGGATGAACTCGCGCATGCTCGAGCTCGGGGTGAGCTGGCGGCGCTGAGCGGGCGGCGCCGAGTGGGCGCGGGCGGCGCGGACGGTTTGGCTCCCAAGCGTCCGCCGGAGTGGCCCCGAAGGTGCACCGACCGGGATGCGTGGACGCGACACCGACTCCGGGAGGGACGCTCGACGTCTTCGCGCGCCTGATGGCGGCCGCGCTCGTCGGCGGCGCGCTCGGCGCGAACCGCAAGCTGCGCGAGAAGCCCGCGGGAGTGCGCACGCACGCGCTCGTCGCGCTCGGCTCCGCGCTCGCGATCGTCACGAGCATCGCCGTCGCGGGGCCCGACGCGGGGGCGGTGACGCGCGCCGTCCAGGGGGTGCTCGCCGGCGTCGGCTTCCTGGGCGGCGGCGTGATCCTCAAGGGCGTCGCGAACCAGGCGAACATCCGCGGGCTGACCACCGCGGCGTCGGTGTGGGTCGCGGCGAGCCTCGGCATCGCCTGCGGCGCCGGCCAGTGGCCCGTCGCCCTCATCGCGCTGGGGCTCACCCTGCTGGTGCTCGTCGTCGGGGGGCCGATCGAGCGGCGGCTGCAGCGCGTGGCGGGGCGCCGGGTGGCGGCGGGGGTGCGCGCGCCCCCGGCGGAGCGCGGCGACGGCGAGCGGCAGCGGCGCCCCGCCGCTGACAAGGCGCCTGACGAGGCGCGGGAGGCCGACGCCGGGCGGCGCTGACCCTCGCCCGCGCCGCTCAGCCCGCCCGCGGACGCGTGCGGCGGGTCGGTGTGGCCTGGAGCGGATCGTCGGGCCAGTGGTGCTTCGGGTAGCGGCCGCGGAGCTCCTTTCGCACCTCGAAGTAGCTGCCGCGCCAGAAGCCGGCGAGGTCGCGCGTGACCTGCACCGGCCGATGCGCGGGCGAGAGCAGGTGCAGGGTGAGCGGGACCGCGCCGCGTCCGACGCGCGGCGTGTCGGCGAGGCCGAACATCTCCTGCAGCCGCACGGCGAGCACGGGCGCCGCCGGATCCGCGTAATCGATCGGCAGCCGCGAGCCGCTGGGCACGACGACGTGCGTCGGCGCGAGCTCGTCGAGCGCCGCGCGCCGCTCCCACCCGACCAGCTCGAGGAGGATGGCCGCGAGGTCGAGCCGCGCGAGGTCGTCGCGCCGCCGCACGCCGTCGAGGTGCGGCGCCAGCCACTCGGCCGTCGTCGCGGCGAGCGCCGCGTCGGAGACGTCGGGCCAGCGGGGGTCGACCTGGCGGGCGAAGAGGATCCGCTGCTGGAGGCGGCGTGCGGCGTCGCTCCACGGGAGGACGCCGAGCCCCTCGCGCGCCACGCCGTCGAGGATCGCCGCCGCGACGAGCGCCGGGTCGGGGTTCCGGAGCGGCGCGTCGCGCAGCACGATCGCGCCGAGCCGCTCGCGCTCGCGCGCCATCACGCCGCGCGCGTCCGCGTCCCACGCAACCACGCGCTCGCGCTCGATCTGGTCGCCGAGGTGCGCCTCGAGGTCGTCGAGCGCCACCGGCGCGGCGAGATAGATGCGGCTCTCCGGGCGGCGGCCGTCGAGCTCCGCGGCCACCAGGTAGGGTGCCGCGGCGAGCGCCTGCCCCTCGGCCAGCGCCGCACCGAGCCCGTTGCGGAGGAGGAAGCGCGCCCCCTGCCCCGGGCGGCGCTGCGCGACGCGGTCGGGATAGGCGTAGGCGAGGAGGATGCCGCACGCCTCCACGTCGTCGGCCGCGGCGGCACCCCGGGACGC
Organism: Gemmatimonadaceae bacterium; assembly: GCA_045804285.1. Lineage (GTDB taxonomy): Bacteria > Gemmatimonadota > Gemmatimonadetes > Gemmatimonadales > Gemmatimonadaceae > DATMHT01. The sequence continues at coordinate 7,541 of JBJMNL010000233.1, read as the reverse complement.
GGGAGCGCCGAGCTCGCGCCGCCACTGCGCCGCCTGGGCGCGGACGCGCTGGAGCGCGTCGCGGTCCACGAGGGCGCCGTGAAGGTGGGCAGGCGCGGCGCCGCCGGCGCGCAGGAGCTCGAGGCGGAGTCGCAGGTCGGCGTCGGGGGGCGGGGCGCCGGGCGCGGCCGGCCGCAGCACGTCGCGCTCGCCGAGGAGCGCGGCGAGGTCGCAGGCGAGCGCGCCCATGCCTGACGACTCGCCCTCGAGGAGCATGTGCGAGAGGCGCGGATGGAGGCCGAAGTCCGACATCCGGCGTCCGCGCGGCGTGATCCGGCCGTCGGGGCCCAGGGCGCCGAGCTGCGCGAGGAGCTCGCGGGCGTGCGCGAAGGCGGCGGCGGGGGGCGGGTCGAGCCAGCGCAGCTCGGCCGGGTCGCTGACGCCGGCGGCGGCGAGGTCGAGGGCGAGCGGCGCGAGATCGGTCTCGAGGATCTCGGGCGCGTCGTGGGGGACGAGGTGGTGCTGCTCGTGCTCGGGCCAGAGCCGGTACGCGACGCCCGGAGCCTGGCGGCCGGCGCGGCCGCGGCGCTGGTCGGCGGCGGCGCGCGAGACGCGCACCGTCTCGAGGCGCGTCATCCCCGACCGGGGGGAGAAGCGCGGCACGCGGCTCAGCCCGGCGTCGACGACGACGCGGACGCCGTCGATGGTCAGGCTCGTCTCGGCGATCGAGGTCGCGAGCACGACCTTGCGCTCGCCCGCCGCGGCGGGCGCGAGGGCGGCGTCCTGCTCGCGCTGCGGGAGGTTCCCGTAGAGCGGCGCGACGCGCACGCCGGGCCCCGCGTCGCCGAGGAGCGAGGCGGCGCGGCGGATCTCGGCGGCGCCGGGGAGAAAGACGAGCACGTCTCCCGCGTCGCGCGCCAGCGCCGCGCGCACGGTGGCCGCGACCGCCGGCTCGACCCGTCCGTCGGGGCGCCGGTCGGCGTAGCGCGTCTCGACCGGGAAGCTCCGCCCCTCGCTCGTCACGAGCGGCGCCGGCCCCGCGGCGGGGTCGCCGAGCAGCGCCGCCACCGGGGCGCCGTCGAGCGTCGCCGACATGACGAGGATGCGCAGGTCGTCGCGCAGCAGCTCGCGCGACTGGAGGCAGAGCGCGAGGCCGAGGTCGGAGACGAGGTTCCGCTCGTGGAACTCGTCGAAGATCACGAGGCCGACGTCCTCGAGCGCCGGGTCGTCGAGCACGAGTCGCGTCAGCACCCCCTCGGTGACGACCTCGACGCGCGTCGCCGGCCCGACGCGCGTGTCCATGCGGACGCGGTGCCCCACGGTCTCGCCGACGCGCTCGCCGAGCGTGTCCGCCATCCGCCGCGCCGCGGCGCGCGCGGCGAGCCGCCGCGGCTCGAGGAGCAGGGTCTTCCGGCCGGCGAGCCACGGCTCGTCGAGCAGCGCGAGCGGGACGCGCGTCGTCTTCCCCGCACCCGGCGGCGCCTGGAGCACGGCGCTCGGCCGGGCGCGGAGCGCGGCGCGGAGCTCGGGGAGGACCTGCTCGATGGGGAGCGGGGGCACGGGCGGATGTGTGGCGACGACGGGCGGCTCGTCGAAACGTAGGCGCCGGCCGGCCGGCCTCACACCCCTGGCCCGGCGCCTAACCATTCACCGGGCCCGCCAGCGCGCCGATCCCGCCGTCCGAAAATTGCATGTAGTTGGATTGGCCCTTCGACGACGGGCGGCCGGAGCTCCCGAGCCAACGAGGGTAGATGCCGCGCCCCCGCACGCGATGCGGCCGCGACGTGCCGCCCGCCGACGAGCGACCCTTCTTCCGTGCCCGGCGCGGCGCGTGTGGGTGCGTCGCGACGAGAGGGGTGGCTACGGCGACGCTCGGCCGCCCGGTAGAACCGGCCGGACGCGGCGAGGAGACGGACGGCGTCTTCGCGTGCTGGCGGTGGGACGGCGCGCGCCTGGTCGCCCGCAACGACCGCTGGGGCTTCGCTCCGCTGTTCTACCGCGCGAGCAAGGACGACGTCGCCATCAGTCCGGACGTGGCGCAGCTCCTCGAGCCGGGAGCGTCGGCCGAGCTCGATCACCGCGCGCTCGCGGCGTTCTTCCACCTCGGCTTTTTCGTCGGCGAGGACACGCCGTTCGCCGCCGTGCGCGCGCTCCCGCCCGGCGGCACGCTCGAGTGGGCGCCCGGGTCCGGCGCGTGCGTCCGCGGCGCGGGTTACTGGTGGGGCGACCACCCGCCGACGACGCGCCGCGGCGTGGCCGACGCGTTCACCGAGATCTTCCGGGACGCGCTGGGGCGCCGGCTCCCCGACGACCCCGACGAGCGCTTCGCCCTCCCCCTCAGCGGCGGGCGCGACTCCCGGCAGATGCTGCTCGAGCTGTGCGCGCTCGGCCGCCCGCCCGCGCTCTGCGTCACGCACGTCCAGATCCCGCCGCTCCCGGACGACGACGTGCGCATCGCGAGACTCGTCGCGCGAGCGGTCGGCGTCGAGCACGTCGTAGTGCCGCTCGCGCCCTCGCTGCACCAGGCGGAGCGACGAAGGAACGCCGAGACGAGCCTCTGCGCCGATGAGCACGCACAGCTCGTGGCGCTCGCGGACTACCTCCGCGGCCGGACGCGCACGACCTACGACGGCATCGGCGCCGACATCTGGTTGTCGCGGAACTGGGGCACCGCGAAGCGGTTGGACCTCTACGAGTCGGGGCGGCTCGAGGAGCTGGCGGCGAACATGGCAGAGAGCCTCTTCCAGATCGTGGAGGCCGCCCATCTGGCCCCAATGCTCTCGCCCGAGCTGCGCCCGGCGGCGTCGCGGGAGCTGGCGATCGAGCGCATCGTCGCCGAGCTCGCCCGGCACGCGGCGGCGGTGAACCCGGTCCTGTCCTTCTATTTCTGGAACCGGACGCGGCGGGAAGTCGCGCTCGCCCCGTTCGCGATGCTTCAGCGCGCGGTACCCGTCGTACACGCGCCCTACCTCGACCGGGCGCTCTACGACCTGCTGTCGTCGCTCCCGGCGGCCTATGCCCTCGACCCCGGCTTCCGCGACGAGATCATCGCCCGCGCCCACCCTCGCCACGCCGGGCTGCCGTACGAGAACCGGAGCGCGCCCGGGAGCGACGCGCGCGCGATGCTGTTGCGGCACGCGCGCGAGACGGCCCGCTACGCCTTCGCCCGCCTCCCGCGACGCCCGCGGACCGTCGACGGCTGGCGACTGCTGACGCGCGGCCTCCGCACGATGGTCAGCGCCGGCTACGGCGCCCGGGCGGCGTACCTGTGGCGGCCGGCGCTCTACCTGCTGCAGCTCGACGAAGTCGCGCGGACCGCTGTCGGCCGGTGAGGCGGGTCGCGGCCGCGGTCATCGCTGTGGCGGGTTTGGTGCGACCGTGATTCCGCAGCGGGCCAGCAGCTGCCGCGGCTCGCGCGCGCTCGGGAAGAGCGCGAGCGCCCGGCCGGCATGGGCGCGGACGTCGCGGCAGCGTCCGCGCCGCGCGTCGCCGCGGGCGAGCCAGAGCTGGATGCGGTAGCTCCCCGGATCGGCAAGCGCGGCGCGCTCGAGCGCGCCGCGCTCGGCGTCGTCGTTCACGATCCCCATCGCGATTGCCTGCGACGCGCTGCGGACCACGAGGAGCAGGCCGGCGAGCGCCGCGAAGCCGGCGAGACGGCGGCGGCCGGCGTCGGAGAGCAGTGGGCGCACGGCGCCGGCGGCGCGCCGGAGCGGCGCGCGCTCGGGCCAGAGCGCGCCGAAGGCGCCCCAGGCGACGAGCGCGGGCGGGGCGAGGAGGAGCGCCGCGTCGAAGGCGCCCACGACCAGCGTCGCGAGGAGCGCCGAGGCGAGCGCGGCGGGGGCGACGAGCTCCTCGGCGCTGCGCGCCGCGCGCAGCGCGAGCCAGGCCCGCACGCCGACGCCGAGCAGCGCGAGCGCGAGCAGCGTCGTCGCGACCAGGCCGCGCTCGGCGGCGAACGCCGCCCAGTCGCTGCTCGGCCACGGGTTCGCGGTCATCCCGTCGTCGCCGAGCGAGGGGTCGCGGCGCGTCGCGTAGCGCGGATACCAGACCGCCCAGTTGCCGGGCCCGACGCCGAGCACGGGGTTGTCGAGCGCCATGCGCAGCGTGTTGTCGTACTGCACCAGTCGTCCCTTCCCGCTCCCCTGCCGGTAGTCCACCACCCCCTTCACCGAATCGAGGTAGGGGGAGTCGCTGCGCCAGTTGAGCGCGTTGGGGAGCGCGAGCGCGGCGACGACCCCCACGCCCGAGGCGGCGACGACCAGCCGCCGGCGCCCGCGGAGGCGCGCGTCGAGGGTGAGGTCGCGCGCGCGCCAGACGGCCCAGGCGAGCGGCAGCGCGCCCGCGGCGACGGCGAGCCAGGCGGCGCGGCTCCGCGTCAGGAAGAGCATCGCGGCGACGAGCGCCGCGGACAGCGCGCCGAGCACGGCGCCCGCGGGCCGCCGCGCGGTGAGCGTCGCGAGCACCAGGAGCGGGAAGCCGATCGCGCCGAGGTGCGCGACGAAGTTGCGGTTGCCGAACGTCCCACCCGGCGCGCGGTTGATGCTGAAGTATTCGCTCTCCACGCCGTAGGCCTGGAGGAGCGACGTCGCGGCGCCGGCGGTGACCGCGGCGGCGAGGGCGCCGAGGAGCGGCCGGCCGAGGCCGGCACGGGCGAGGGCGCGCGCCGACCAGAAGATCGCCGCCGCGGAGAGCGTGACGCCGAGCGCGCGCACGGCGAGCCAGCGGTTCGTGGCGGCCACGGCGGAGACGGCGCCGAGAAGCGTGAAGCCCGCGAGCGCCCAGTCGGTGAGCGCCAGGCGGACGCCGCCCCCAGCCGCCGGCCGGGCCGCGTGCGCGATCAGCAGGGTGGCCGCCGCGGCGGCGGCGACGTGCAGCACGAGCTCCTTGGCGACGAAAAAGCGGTCGAGCTCGAACGCCCTGTACGGGAGGGCGGCCAGCACGACGGCCAGGGCGCCGAGCTGCACCGCGGTCAGGGCCGCCCGCTCGGCGCGGGCGGGACTTGCTGGACTCAACGAGAGCTCCGATCGGGACGCGGGGCGCGCGCGGGCGCGCGACGGACTGGAGGTGGACGGAAGCGCCCCCTCGCTCGTCACGCCAGTGCCACGCTCCGGCGGCGCCCCGCCCGCGCGGACGCGCCCGCGCCGCCGATCAGGTGGGCGGGATCGTCAGCGTCACCTGGTCGCCGGGCTGCACGGTGATCTGGTCGCTCACCGGCGCCCGGGTCCCGCCGACCGGGTCGGCGATGAAGCGCAGCGTCGTGCCGCCGAAGATCAGGTTGCGGGGGATCATCAGCACCTGCGTCGACGAGCCGGTCACCGTGCCGAGCCGCTGCCGGGTCCCGCTCTGGTCGACGACGTAGATGACCATGTCGGGGAAGCCCTGGTTCTCGACGCGGACGGTGGTGGGCGCGTTCGGGGACGGCGCCTCCCGCGGCTTCGAGCGGCAGGCCGTCATGGGCGCGGCGGCCGCGCCGGCGACGAGGGTCGGCAGCAGGGCGGCGAGAAGACGGCGGGCGGGGCGGCGCATCGGCGCTCCTGACGTGGGAGAAGTGTGCGCCGATCGGCCCGTGCCGCCGGCGCGCGAACGGGCGCGGCCGAGCGGTCGCACGTCGCGTTCCAAGATATCGCGGGAGCGCGGAGAGCGCGCGGCGCGGCGGCGGTCATGGCGCCCGCCATGGCGTCCACCATGGAGCCGGCCTCGGCCGTGACGGCGCGCGTCGCCGGCGCGTCCCCCAACGGGTGTCGCGACCGGCCGGATGGGGCGCCTCCGGCCGGCGCTCCCCGTCGGTGTCCCCTCCCTTCCCCTCGCCGAGTCCCGTCGATGTCCCGATCCCTCCTCCCCGTCCTGTCCGCCCTCGTCCTCGCGACCGTCGCGGCCGCGTGCAGCGCCGACCGCGGCACCGGGCCGGGCGGCGGCAGCGCCTTCGCCTTCGACGACGCCGTCGCCGACACGCTGGCCGCGAGCGAGCCGACCACGGTTCGCGCGATCGACGCGACGCGGGTCGCCGGCCGCGTGACCGACGACACGATCGAGATCGTCCTGACGTTTCGTGAGCCCGTGGCGACGTGGACGGACAGCGTCGCCAACTCCCTCGACGGCTTCGTCGACATCGACGTCGACGAGAACAGGGCGACCGGGATTCCGGCCGACATCGATGAGGAGGGGCTCGGGAGCGCGGAGATGGGATCGGACTACTACGTCTCGCTGCGCGACGACGGCGCGGGGCACGTCGCCCTGGTGGACCCGGCGACGGGGAGCGCGAACAGCATTCCGGCGACCTTCTCGGGGTCCACCGTCACGATCCGCGTCCCGCTGGCGCTGGTCGGCAGGGACGACGGGAACTTCACGATGGCCGCCGTCATCGGCAACGGCGACCGCCCGACCGACCTGCTCCCGAACGGCGGCCACTACACGGTGCATCGCTGAGCGGCGTGCGGCCGCTCACCACGCAATGAAGACTGCCCACCGCCAGCTTCAGGGTTGGCGGTGGGCAGTCGGTCGCGTCGGGAGCGCGGCTACCGATGGCGGCTACTGATACTGGATGTAGAGCGGCCGCGGGTAGAGCGTCAGCACCTCTTCCGGCGTCATGAGGCGCGAGCCCTTCTTCTTCTCGTCGTTGTGGTAGAAGAGCTTGAAGCCCGTGTACTGGACCGGGTCGGAGGCGACGTAGGCGACGTAGGAATCGCGCTTGAGCGTCTGCGGGCCCCAGCCGTCCATGTTGATGACGACCTGCACGCGCGGGTCGAGGCGGATCGCCTTCGCGTTGGTCAGCATCGGCCGCGTGAAGCGGTGGACGACGAGGATCTTGGGCGGGAGCTTGTTCTTCGTGACGACGTCGGCGAGGACGCTCGAGGCGTAGTTCACGTCCGCCGCGCTCATCGTGCCGATACGGGTGCCGGGCTTCTGCCCGCCCTTCATGGAGAACTCGGGGTCGATGCCGAGGTGGACGTTGGGGCGCGAGAGGAAGGGAACGAGGCGCGGCAGCTCCTCCTGGAGCGTGCCCGTGCCGACCTGCACGTCGAGGAAGACGAGCGCGTTCTTCCGCGCGGCCCACGACGCGACGCGCTCGATGAGCGTGTCGGCCATGCGCATGCGCCACTTCCCGCTCGGCCCCGGATCGCCCTGGGCGACGACGGCGATCAGGTGGAGCGCCGGCTGCACGGGGGTGGAGGGGTCGGCCTTGTTCCAGCGCGCGACCTCCCGGTCGAGCCGAGCAAGCATCTCGTCCGCCGGGTACTCGCCGAGCACGCCCATCCGCTTCGAGAGCGGGTTGCCGTAGTACGCGACGACGCGCCTGGCGGGAAGGATGGCGCCCGGGAGGGGCGCCGGTCCCTTCACCGGCCACTTGTCGGCGACGAAGATGCTGTCGCGCTTCTCGCGCGGGAGGGCCGGCGCCCCGGGGGCCGCCGACGCCGTGCGCGTGCCGCCCTTCGCGCCGCTCGCGCCCTTCGCCCTGGCCGCGCTCTTCGAGCCGCTGCCGGTGCGGTGCTTCGCGCCGCGCTTGGCCGGCGCGGGGGCGGCGGGGGCGGCGACGGTCGGCTCCGCCGGGGCGCCGCCGGCCG
>JBJMNL010000232.1:0-2586 GCA_045804285.1 Gemmatimonadaceae bacterium | reverse complement strand
CGCGCCATCGTGACCTGCGGCTCGCTGTCGATGAGCCAGCGCTGGTCGACGTTCTCCTTCGTGAGGACGCAGGCGACGACGCGAGACTGGAGGTAGAAGAGCGAGCACTCCGTGCGGACCGCGTCGGTCGCGCCCGTCTTGTGCGGGGCGCGGACGCCGTCCGCGTAGCGCTGCAGGAGCTGCAGGTCCTCGTTGTGCTCGAGGATGTCGAGCATCGCCGAGTCCGCGGCCGGGCTCACGGCCTTCCCGCGCGCGAGGAGCTCGAACAGCGTCGCCATCTCGTTCGGGGTCGTGACGCCGAGGCCGTACTTGACCGAGCTGTCCATCGCGACGCTCGCGACGCGCAGGTACGACTTCGAGTGGACCTTCGTGTGCGGGAGGCCGAGCGCTTCCATCTTCTCCCAGACGCGGCGGATGATGATCCGGTCGAGGAGGAGGTTGGTGGCGGTGTTGTCGCTGATCGTGGACATCAGCCACGCCGCGTCGCGCACCGTGACCGCGATCCCCGGGTGCATGAACTGGAGCGTCCCGCTCCCCGGCACCTGGTCGATCTTGAGGACGGTGAGTGGGTCGTCGAGCGAGAGCATCCCCTTCCCCACGAGGTCGTAGACCGTGACGAGGACGGGGACCTTGATCAGGCTCGCGGTCGGGAAGGTCTCGTCGCCGCGCCGCTCGAGGCGCTCGCCGGTGTCGAGGTTGCGCACCGCGTAGCCGACGACGCCGTGGTGGGCCGCGGCGAGGGAGTCGAGGACGCGGTGGAGCGCCGCGGTATCGGCGCGCACCACGGCACGGGCCGGTGCCGAGCCGGGCGTCGCGCCCTGGGCGTGGGCGCAGGCGGCGGGGCCGGCGAGGAGCAGGAGGGCGAGGAGGGCGAGCCGGGGCATGGGCGGGTTTCGGGACCGGAGCGCGCGGAGCGCGGGATGGTGCATGCGGACGCGTGATTTCGGTGCGGGGCGACTCCGAGCGCGCGGTACCTTCCCGGTGGGGGGGGCCCCCCGCATCCCCCGCCCCGCGTTCAGCGTCGCTACGCCGCCGGCTCCTCGAAGTCGTCCGCCTTCCGGCTCTCCACCAGCTCGCGGTCGTTCGACGTCGGGTCGTACATCGCGAGCAGCTTGATCGTCTCGCCCGGCCACGCGTCGAACTCCTTCCCCGAGCCCTTGTACACCTTGATCTCGTGCCCGTCCTCGAAGCGCATGATGACGAGCGGGTACTCGGTGTTGCGGTATTGCTTGCGCATCTTCTGCGGCGCACGTCCAGTCATGTCTCGGGCTCCTCGGTTGGTCGGTGGGAACGGGGGAAGTGTGTGCGGGCGTGAGCGGGATTGCAACGGGGAGGAGCGGCGCGGCTGGAGCGAGCGCCCGGTAGGCATTGCGCGGTCGAGAGCTCCACGCGGGCGGTGTCTCGCCGGGACCGCGACCTGACGACGCGCGACCGGCCACGTTCTGCCAGCCTCGTTCCCCCTCGCGACGGCCTCACGTCACCACCGCCCGCGCCCCCGCGAATCGTTGCCAGTCGCCGGTCGCGAGCGCCTCGTCGATCGCCGCCACCGCCGCCTCCAGCTCGTCGTCGCTCGTGTAGAAGTGCGGGGCGACCCTGATGCCGGCGCCCGGCCGGTAGTCGATCACGACGTCGCGCGAGAGAAGATACTGCGACACCTCGTAGGCGTGCGGCACGTCGAAGGCGACGGTGCCGCCGCGGCGCGCGGGGTCGCGCGGGGCGGCGACGCGGTAGCCGCGCGACTCGGCGAGCTCGACGAGGCGCGAGGTCTGGCGCACGCTCTTGGCGCGGATCGCGTCGATCCCCGCGCGCCTGAGGATCCGCGGCCCCTCGACGGCGGCGTAGAGCGCGGGGATCACCGGGGTGCCGCTCAGCCACCTCGCGGCGCCGCTGGCGTACTCCATCTCGGGGTCGAAGGCGAACGGACGCGCGTGCGCCTGCCACCCGGTGAGCGCCGGCTCGAGCGCGCGGCCGGCCCGCGCCGCCGCCTCCGGCGCCGCGTACAGGAAGCAGCCGCCCGGCCCCCCGCACAGCCACTTGAGCACGCCGCCGGTGAGGAAGTCCACGCCGCTCCGCTTCACGTCCACCGGGAGCACCCCGACGGAGTGGTACGCGTCGAGCGCGACGAGCGCGCCGACCTCACGCGCGCGGGCGCAGATCGCGTCGACGTCCATCACGTACGCCGAGCGGAAGAGCACGTGCGAGACGGCGACGAGGCGCGTCCGCTCGTCGATCGCCGCGATCAGCCGCCCGGTGTCGATCGAGAGCCCCCCGTCGTCCGACGGGACGACCTCGACGCGCGCGCCGAGCCGCGCCGCGAGGGCGTCGTAGACGTAGCGCACCGAGGGAAAGTCGAGCGCCGTCATCACGATCTTGTCGCGCCCGGGCGGGTAGTCGAGCGCCGAGAGCACCGCCGCCTGCGCGATCGACACGTTGGGCAGCATCGCCACCTCGCCGGGCCCGGCGCCGATCAGCGGCGCGATCTCGTCCCCCACCCGGAGGGGCATCTCCCACCACCCCTGCGCCCACGCCCGCACCCCCTGCTCGGCCCACGCCGCCGCGTACTCGGCCAGCCGCTCCGGTACGGCG
>JBJMNL010000231.1:0-1595 GCA_045804285.1 Gemmatimonadaceae bacterium | reverse complement strand
GCAGCCGGGCGCGGCGCAGCCGAGCGCGCAGGCGAGCGCGGCGGCGGAGTCGGTGGCGCGGGCCGGCGGCGCGGCGCCGGCGCGCCCGTCCGGCGGCTCGCCGTCAGGAACGCTGCCGGCCGGCACCGCGCTCGAGCTGGCGTCCGCGACCCGCGTCTGCAGCACGACGCACCAGGAAGGAGACCGCTTCCCGGCGACGATCGTGGCGCCGGTGTCCAGCGCCACCAGCGTGCTTCTCCCCGTCGGCACACCGGTCGTCCTTCGCGTGGTGCGGCTCAAGCCGCCGCTGTTCATCAGCGCGCGCGCAGATTCGGTCGTCGTGTCGGGGCGGTCGTACCCGCTCGCGAGCGGGAACGCGCGCGTGCAGCGGGAGCTCGTCGCCGGCCCGGGCGAGGCCGGGATCGGGGTCGGCGCGTGCGTGCCGGTGGGCGGGCACATCACGGCCACGCTCACGGAACCCGTGACGCTGGGCGGCTCCTGAGTCGACGCGTGCCGGACGTCGCTCCGGCGGTCGGTCGCCTCCCAGCTCCTCCGATCAGGCGTGAGGCTCGTCGGGGATCGCGTAGTAGCCCTCGATCGCCCACACCACGATCCGATCGGTGAGCACCGAACGGTACCACTCGCCGACGTCAGCCGCGGCCTCGCGGGCGAGCGCCTTGAGTCGCACGATGAGGCGCTCGGGCGGGAGCCCCGCGCTCCGGGCGGCCGCGGCGTAGCGCACCACCGCCGCCCGCACCTGGGCGTCGTCGCGGAAGTGGCGGCGCGGCGCGCGCCGCACCGCGGCGAGGAGCGCATCGCGCTCGGCCCGCGGCTCGGCGTCGAGCTCGGCGTACGCGGCGGGCGACCCGACCATCGTGCCGCTCATGCGGCGTGCGCGGTCGGGAGCCCGAGCGCCGCGGCGGGCGCGAGGCGGCGCACGTCCGCCGCGGCGGCGGCCGCGTCGAGCGCCATGGCGGGCGTCGTCGCGATCGGCCCCACGCGCTCTCCGGCGTTGAGCGCGGCGAGGGCGCGGATCGCCGCCGCGCGCAGGGCGTCGGCGTGCTCGGCGACGAGGACGCACTGCGCGTCCGCGCCCGCGGAGCGCCGCCCACGTCCGAAGCGGACCCGCGTCGGACGCGCACCGAAGGCGCCGTGGCGGCTGGCGACGAGGACGTCGGCGTCCGGGTAGGCCGCCGAGACGTCGGCGGCGAGGCGGGCGCGCAGGGCGTCGACCGCGGCGGCGAGGCGAAGGGGCTCGACCGGCGCGGCCACGGCGACGCCGAGCATCTCACGGGCGTGTTGGGTATCCACTTCGACGCGGATGAGGAGGCGTGTCGACATCAGGTGAGGAACGACTGGTGGCGGCGAGCTGACGGCCGCCCCGCACGGTGCACTCCCCACGCGGCGGCGGACTCATCCTCCTCCCCTAGGAACAATCGTGCCGCGGCGCAGAGGGCCGGGCGCGGCCGGCGCTCGACCGGGGCGCGCCGGGCGGCGGCACTGCGCGCGTCGCGCCTCGGCTACCGCGAGGGACCGCCGAGCACGAAGCGGCAGCGCGGCCGCCCCGAGCGGTCGCACTCCTCGCGCACGGGGACGCGCGTCACCTCCGACAGCAG
>JBJMNL010000230.1:0-2679 GCA_045804285.1 Gemmatimonadaceae bacterium | reverse complement strand
GAGGCGCGCGTCTCGACCAAGCGGGCGATCCAGCTCAACCCGACGCTCTCGCGCGCTCAGGCGAACCTCTCGCTCGACCAGTACAACCCGCAGAAGTACGAGGAGCTGCTCCCGGGCCGGGCGGGGGAGCGCCGCACGCGCGAGATGATGGCGGTCGCCGACGAGGGACAGCTCGCGCACTACAACCTCGGCCTCGCCTTCCGCCAGAAAGGCTACCACGCCGAGGCGCTGCGCGAGTACCGCCTCGCCCTCGACCGCGGCGAGGAGCGCGAGCTGGTGCTGCAGGCGATGGCCGAGGTGCACCTCCTCAAGAAGGACGCGCGATCGGCGATCGAGCTGTACGACCGCCTGCTCGAGTCGCGCCCCGAGAGCCCGAAGCTCTGGAACGAGCGCGGCGTCGCGCTGCACCAGGACGGGCGATTCGCCGACGCCGCGGAGAGCTACCGCGCCGCGGTGCGGGCCGACCCGCTCTACGCGATCGCCCACAACAACCTCGGCGTCGCCCTCTACCACGCCGGCGACTTCGAGGGCGCGGTCGAGGCGTTCCGCGTCGCGCTCGACGCGCGCCCGGCGTTCGTCAAGGCGCGGCTCAACCTCGCCCTCCTGCTCTTCCAGCGGAAGCGCCTTCAGCACGCCCTCGAGGCCTACCGCCAGGCGCTGCTCGCGGAGGCGGAGCAGCCGGTGGCGTGGAACGGCATCGGCCTCGTCCTCGCCGAGCTCCGCAAGTTCGAGGACGCGCGCAACGCCTTCGCCCGCGCGATCCAGGCGCGCCCCGGCTACGCCGAGGCGCACTACAACCTGAGCTTCACCCTCTCGAACCTCGGCGACTTCGACGGCGCGCTGCGCGAGACGAAGCGCGCGCTCGAGATCGACCCGTACTACGTCGCGCAGAAGTTCGAGCTCGCGATCGACCTCCAGTACGAGGACCCGGACCTCTCGATCGTCCCCGACCTCGGGGGAGAGCGGCGCACGGACGCCGCGGTCGAGGAGTTCAGCTTCGACCCGGCCCTCCTCGACTCGCTGTTCACGGAGCTGAGCCCGGGCGCCGCGGCGGCCGCCTCGTCGGGCGGCGCCGCGCCCGGATCGGCCGGCGCGCCGTACGCGATGGCGACGGACTATCTCACCAAGGGGCTCCACGACCGGGCCATCGCCGAGGTCGGGCGCGCCATGTCGCGCGGCGCCGACCGCGCCGAGGGGCTCGCGCTGCTCGGCGAGATCTACGCCCGACAGGGGCTCCACGGCGAGGCGCTCGAGCGCTACCGTGAGGCCCGCGCCGAGCGCGCCAGGACCGCCGACGGCGCGCCGGGCGCCCCGCTGTCGCGCGCCCTCGCCGGCGAGGTGCGCGCCCTCCTCGCCCTTGGCCGCGGCGCCGAGGCGCTGCCGCAGGCCGAGGCGCTGCTCGCCGCATCGCCCGGCGACGCCGACGCCCTCGTGCTCGCCGCCGCCGCCCGCGCCGACGCCGGCGACCCCGCCGGCGCGCTGGAAGCGCTGCAGGCGGCGCGAGCCGCCGCGCCCGCGCGCGCCGACGTCCACCAGCGCGTCGGCGACATCGCGCGCTCCGTCGGCGACAACGACGGCGCGATCGCCGCCTACCGCCACGCCCTGACCCTCGACGGCCACTTCGCCGCCGTCCGTTACGAGCTGGCGCGGCTCGTCGCCGCGCGCGGCGACGACCGCGAGGCCGAGCAGCACCTCCTCGCCGCGCTCGACGCCGTGCCGACGTACGCCGAGGCGACGCTCGCGCTCGCCGAGCTCCGTCGCCGGCTCGGGCGCGTCGGCGATGCGATCGAGCTGCTCGTCGCGCTCCTCAAGCGCGACCCGTATCACCTCGAGGGACTCCTCGCCCTCGGCGCCGCGCTCCACCAGAGCGACCGCCGCGCCGACGCGGCGACGGCCTTCGCCCGCGTGCTCCGCTTCGACCCCGATCACCCCGGCGCGCTGTACTTCGCGGGGCTCCTCCTCGCCGAGCAGAAGCGCTTCCGCGACGCCGTCGCGCGCTGGCAGCGCGTGATCGAGATCGAGCCGGCCGGCGACTACGCGCGCCGGGCACGCAAGGCCGCGCGTACGGCGGTGGACCTCGAGCACATCTTCGCCGGCCGCGCGGGCGACGAGCACGCCACCGTCGCGCCCGACGCGGACAGGGGCGCTCCGGTCAAGGCGCCGGCCGGCACGGGCGCGCCGGCGCGCGCCGCGGCGCGCCGGGGGAGGGTCGCGTAGATGGCGATCGAGGGACCGCTCCGCGAGCTCGGCATCCACGACGTCTTCCAGCTCCTCGACCTGAGCCGGAAGACGGGCGCGCTGCGCGTCACGTCGGCGCTGCGCGACAACGAGGGGATGGTCTTCTTCGAAGGGGGGCGCGTCCTCCACGCGAGCATCCGGAGCAATCCGCACCGGCTCGGCCAGCTCCTGCTGCGCGCCGGCAAGCTCACCGAGGCGGACCTCGAGCGCGCCCGCGCCATCCAGGACCAGCGCGGCGGCCGGCAGCGGCTCGGCGAGCTCCTCGTCGAGATGGGCGCGGTGACGCCGAAGGAGCTCGAGCGGCAGGTGCGCCTGCAGATCGAGGCGGTGGTCTTCGAGCTCATGTCGTGGCGCGAGGGCTTCTTCTCCTTCGAGGAGCGCTCGCCTGACGACATGCCGCGCGACGCGCGCGTGAAGGTCTCGACCGAATCGCTGCTCATG
>JBJMNL010000229.1:0-6598 GCA_045804285.1 Gemmatimonadaceae bacterium | reverse complement strand
CGTCGCGACCGGGCGGCCGCGGGTGAGCGCGCCCCAGAGCCCCGCGGCGAGCGGCACCCCCCACCAGCCGAGGACGAGCGTCGCGAGCGCGAAGGCGGCGGCCAGCAGCGCGCAGCGGGCGGCGAAGCGCGCCCCCCTCGCCGAGAGCGCCGGGATCACCGGGACCCGGCGCGCGGCGCCGCCGCCGGGCCGACGGCCGGCGCGAGCGTCAGCACCGCCGAAGTGTGCGCGCGGTCGAGGGCCGTCGCGTCGTGCGGGACGCGCAGCGTGTCCAGCTCGCCGGCGAGCCACTTCGGCAGGCGGTCCGCGTAGTGCGGGCTGGCGGGGTCGCCGCTCTGCCCGCCGGGGTAGATCCCCCAGGCGCGCAGCTCGGGCCCGAGCTCGACGACCATGCGCCAGCTCGCCCCGTGCGTCCCCTGCCCGGGGGACGGGCTGAGGGTGGAGGGCCCGCCCTGCACGGGGAGCCCGAGGCGGGAGAGGCCGGGCACGCGCAGCAGGTGGTAGATGTTCGCGTGATGCACCCGTTCCCACCGCCAGCCGCCGTCGGCGGGGCGTCCGTGAAGCCGCTCGGCGTCGTCGAGCGCCGCGCGCAGGCTCGCGGCGAGCACCGCGTCGGCGTCCTCGCGCACGTCGGGGGTGCGCCGGTCGTCCCACCACGCGCTCCCGGGGTCGTGCAGGAGCGCGGCGAGCACCGCGCCGCCCGGCGTCGCGACGCGGCGCCCGCCGCCGGCGGGCACGAGCTCGTCCCAGGTGCGGTCGGCAAGCTCCTGCATGGCCAGCTCGAACAGCACCGCGCGGTCGTTGTCGCGCGTGTAGCGGCGGTCCCACTCGCCGAGCAGCCGCGCGGCGGCGCGGAGCCGGCCGTCCCCGGCGCCGGCGCGCAGCACCCGCTCGGCGGCCTCGAGGAAGGCGGGAACGAAGAGGTCGGCGCGCGCGCTGCCGGGGTCGGTCTGCCAGCGGCGCATCGCGTCGGGGGTCACCGCGGAGTCGCCGCGCAGCAGGGCGTTGATCCGGATGGCGCGCCAGGGGTCGGCCCAGCTCGACCCCAGATACGTCGGATCGACGCGCGGGTCCACCGGCTCCTGGTTGGCGGAGGCGAGAAAGCCCTGAGCCGGCCTGATCGCGCCGGGGTTGCTGGCGGGGGGGCGGATGCCGACCCAGTCGCTCGCGCTCTTCGAGCCGTCGCGCACGCGGTCGCCGCCGCCGTCGCGGGGCCGCGCGGGGAAGTTGCCGGTAGCGCGGATGGCGATCGTCCCCGCGCGGTCGGCGACGAGCATGTTCTGCGCGGGGGACGCCCACGCCGTCATGGCGCCGAGCCATTCCTCGGCGCGCCGCGCGCGCGCCGCGTGGAGCAGCGCGTCGATCTCGTTCGACGGCTCGAGCACCGTCCAGCGCATGGAGAGCCAGCGCCCGCCTTCGCGCCGCATCGGGCCGCGGTGCGTGTAGTAGACCGTGTCGGCGCCGAGCGCCTCGCCGCGCGTGCCGAGGTAGCGCTCGATGCGCCGCTCGACGGGGCGCCACCGGCTGTCGACGAGGTACCGCGCGGGGGCGAGCGAGTCGTCCACCGTCTCGGCGTAGAAGTCCACGAAGTCGGCCTCGCTGTTCGTGAAGCTCCACGCGACGTCGCGGTTGAAGCCGATGATGATGCCCGGCGCGCCGGGGATCGTGACGCCGTAGACGTCGAGCCGCCCGGGCACGACGAGGTGCGCCTCGTACCAGATCGAGGGAAGCGAGAGGTCGAGGTGCGGGTCGCCGGCGAGCAGGGCGTGGCCGTCCCTCGTCCGCGCCGGCGCGACCGCCCAGTTGTTGCTGCCGATGGCGTCGCCGGCGCGGGCGTCGGGCGCGGCGTCGGCGCCGCGGACGGCGCGCGACTCGTCGCGCACCTGCTCGAGCAGCCGGGCGAGCTCGAGCACGCCGCTGTCGGGACGGCCCGGTGGGGGAATGACGACGGGGTCGAATCGCGGGACGCCGCCCGAGCCGTTGGGCTGGATCGGCTCCTGGAGCGGCGAGTGGCGCGGGAAGAGGGCGTCCGCGGCCGCGCCGCCGACGAGCGCCGCGACCCGGGCGCGGCGGAGCTCGTTCTCGCCGTAGGCGAGCGTCCACCCCATGCGGTTCAGGAGGTGCACGCTGTTGATCGGCCGCCAGCGCTCCGGCGCCGCGCCGAGGAGGCGGTACTCGAGCGGGTAGTCGGCGGGGCGGAGCGAGTCGAGGTAGGCGTTCACCCCCTCGGCGTAGGCCGCGATCGCGCGCGCGCCGAGCGACGCGCTGTCGAGGGCGGCGAGCTTCCGCTCCGCGGCCCGCGTCATGCCGAGGCGGCGCGGCTCGCGGTCGACGTCGAGGGCGCGCGGGCCGACGAGCTCCGAGAGGCGGCCGGCCGCGGCGCGCGTCTGCAGGTCGAGCTGGAAGAGTCGGTCGCGGGCGACGACGTAGCCCAGCGCGCGGTAGGCGTCGGCCTCGGTGGCGGCGAAGATGTGCGGCACCGCGCGGTCGTCGTAGACGACGCGCACCGCCGCGCCGAGCCCGGGGAGCGTGGCGCGCGACTCCCCGCGCCGCTCCTGCCCCGCCACCGCCCCCCAGACCCCGTGCGCCGGGTCGAGGAAGGGCCCGAGCGCCGGCAGCGGCCCGAGTGGGCGCGCGCCGGCGTAGAGGGCGCCCGCCAGGACGACGGCGGCGAGGGAGGTCGTCAGGCGGGACATGGAGTCGCGGTGCGGGGTGCGGGCGGCGGCCCGCCCGGCGGTCTCACCGGCTGGCGACCACTTCCCGTCCCAGCTCCTTCGTCTTCCGCTCCAGCCCCGCGATCAGCCCCTCGAACGACTTCTGGAAGCTCGCGAGCCCGTCGACGAGCAGCTTGTCGGTGACGTCCTTCATCGAGATGCCGAGCGCCTCGAGGTCGGCGATGAGCTTGCGCTCGCGCTCGACGCGGGCGTCGACCGTGCGCGCGATCACGCCGTGGTCGCGGAACGCCTCGATCGTCGCCAGCGGCATCGTGTTCACGGTGTCGGGGCCGATCAGGTCCTCGACGTACATGACGTCCCGGTAGGCCGGGTTCTTCGTGCTCGTGCTCGCCCAGAGCGGCCGCTGGAGGACCGCTCCCTTCGCGGCCAGCGCCTGCCAGCGCGGGCCCGAGAACGACTCGCGGAAGAGCTGATAGGCGAGCTTCGCGTTGGCGATCGCCGTCTTCCCCCTGAACGAATCCGCCTCCTTGCGGAATGCCTCGCCGCGGGCGGCGACCAGCGCGTCGAGGCGCTTGTCCACCTCGGTGTCGACGCGGCTCACGAAGAAGCTCGCGACCGAGGCGACGTGGTCGATCGGCCCGCCGGCCGCGGCGCGCTCCTCGAGGCCGGCGAGGTAGGCCTCGATCACGCGGCGGTGCGCGTCGATCGAGAAGAGGAGCGTGATGTTGACGTTGATCCCCTCCGCGATCAGCCGCCGCACCGCCCTGGCCCCCTCGGCGGTGCCCGGCACCTTGATCATCACGTTCGGGCGGCCGACCGTCTTCCAGAGCCGGCGTCCCTCCTCGATCGTGGCCTCGGCGTCGTTCGCGACGCCGGGCGAGACCTCGAGCGAGACGAAGCCGTCGCCCCCCTTCGTGGCCTCGTAGACCGGCATGAACAGGTCGCACGCCGCGCGCACGTCGTCGGTCTCGACGAGCTCGAAGAGCTCCCAGGAGCTCATGCCCGCCGGCGCCGACGAGAGCTGCTCGTCGTAGGCGTGCCCCTCGGCGAGCGCCTTCTCGAAGATGGTCGGGTTCGACGTCATCCCGGTGAGGGCGTCGTCACGGATGCGGCGCACGAGGTCGCCGTTGCCGAGCATCGTCCGGTCGATGTAGTCGAGCCAGATCGACTGGCCGGCGTCGTGGAGCTGGCGAAGGCGGTTCGACGGCATATTGAGAGGAGGCTAATGTGAATCGTGAAAGGTGGCGGCGGGAAAGGGTGCGGGCAACCGCTCGGGGGAAGCATCGCGTGGGGATCACCCTTTCCCGTCCCCGCGACCCTATCTCCCCCTGTACACCACCTTCCAGATCCGCCCCCCCTTGTCGTCCGTGACGTAGATCGACCCGTCCGGGGCCTGGGCGAGCCCGACCGGGCGGTGGGCGGCGGCATCGGGCTGCTTGGTCGCCCCCGCGAAGCCGTCGGCGAAGGTCTCGAAGTCGCCGCTCGGCTGGCCGTTCGCCATCGGGACGAAGGCCAGGCGATAGCCGTCCTGCGGCTCCGGCGCGCGGTTCCACGAGCCGTGGAAGGCGACGAAGACGCCGCCGCGATAGCGCGCCGGGAACTGGGTGCCCGAGTAGAAGAGCGAGGACATCGGCGCCCAGTGGCCGGGGAAGACCGTCAGTGGGCTCTTCTTGTGCGCGCAGCGGCCCACCTGCTTGCCGTCGCCACCGTACTCGGGGGCGAGGACGAGCTTCTTCTGCTCGAGGTCGTAGAAGCAGTACGGCCAGCCGAAATCGTCGCCGGCGCTCACCTGCATGAGCTCCTCGGCCGGGTTCGCGGCCCCCGCCGGCGCGGGGAAGCCCCAGTTCTGCGTGAGCTGGTCGCGGCCGTGCTGGGTCGTGTAGATCTTGCCGTCGAGCGGGCTGATCGTGAGCCCCATCGCGTTGCGGACGCCGGTGGCGAAGCGCTGCGCCGACTTCTGCGTCTGCCCGCCCCTGTCCGACGCGAACTTCCAGATGCCGGCGCGCGTCTGGAGCTCCGTGCACGGGTCGATGCCGGGCGAGCGGTTCACGCGGTCCTTCACCTGACAGGAGTTGGTGCGCGAGCCGACGTTCACGTAGAGGTTGCCCGCGTCGTCGATCACGAAGTTGCGCGCCTCGTGGCCGCCGGTCGGCAGACCGCTGACGATCGTCTGCGCGCTCCCCTCGGGCGTAAGGCTCCCGGCGGGGAGGCGCCAGCGGACGATCCTGGACTTGTCGTCGGCATAGAGGTAGCCGTCGTGCAGCCCGATCCCGGTGCCCCCCACCTCGCCGAAGACGGCGCTCGTGTCCGCCTTGCCGTCGCCGTTCGTGTCGCGCAGCGCGAGCACCCCGCCCGTCTGGCCGCTGCCGCTCTCGGCCCCCTTCCTGGCGGTGATGAGCTGGACGAAGACGTCGCCGTTCGGCGCCACCGCGACGTGCCGCGCGCCACCCACGGAGTCGGCGAAGATCGTGGCGCAGAAGCCCGACGGAAGGGTGATCCCGCCGTTGTCGGGCGCGCACGCCGCGCGCGCGGCCGCGCTGGTGCCGCCGTCGGCGGTGCCGCCGTCGGCCGCGCCGCTGTCCGGGCGACGCGCCGAGTCGGCCGCGCCACCGGCCGCCGCCGAGCGATCGCTCCCGCCGCCCGAGCAGGCGGCCAGCGCCGCCACTAGGGAAAGCGCGGAGGCCAGGGCGAGCGCCCGCACCCCGCGCCGTCGCCACCAGCCCGCACGCCCCTCCTCCCCGCTTCCGATGAAGTCAGCCGTCACGTCGCGTCCTCCCGATGGGGTTTCATGAAAGCGGGGCCGGCGCGTCGCGCCCGGCCCCGAGTGATCTCGGTTCTCGACCGAGATGGTCTCCCGCAATCCGCGTACTTCAGCATTCCGCGTGCGGGCGCACCTTGCGATAGGCGTCCATCGCCTGCTTCAGCGCCAGCAGCGCCGACGCCTCGAGCTCGTAGTCCATGTTGAGCGCGGCGAGCGTCGCCGGATCGCGCGTCGTCGCGGTACTGCGCGCCATGCGGTCCGACTCGCGGTGCCGGCGCGCGTACTCGCGGCTGGCGTGCCAGAGCGCGTTCGCCCGGTGCCACCACTCGCCATCGGGGCCGTCGGGGTGCGCACGCGCGCCGGCCTTCTCGTACGCGGCGGCCATCTCGCCGAGGGTGCGGTCGCAGTGGTCGACCATCTCGTAGGCGGCCCGCTGCTCGGCGTCGTCCTCCGAGCGCTCGACGAGGCGCGAGATGCGCTCGTGCTGGCGGCAGCACTCGGCGGCCGCCCGGTAGAGCGCGTCGGCACGGGCGCAGAGGGAGGCGTTGTCGGCCGACGGCGAGGCGGGCTGGTCGAGCGCGTGGGCGGGCTGCTTGGACGTCTGCATTGGGTCGGGCCAGGTCGGGGGACGCGGTGCGGGGGCGCACTCGTTTACGAAATATGAATTGAGGGAGCGGGGAAATCGCAACCGTGGTCGGGGGGCGCGACCGGAAATCGGAACATCCTCGAAATATCCCTATGGAGGAGCGTCGGTGGAGAAGCGGTGGCGACGAGGAGCCTGGCGCACGCGGCGCGCGCGCTCCATTCCCGCCCCGCCCCCAGGCCCCGGTCCCCTGCTCAGTCCGGCCGCGCGGCCGACGCCTAACGTCCGGCGGCGGCCGGAGCCGCGCTCGCGGCGGAGTGTGATGCCGGTCACTATCCTGACCCCTAACGCGCGCCGCGACAACCGCTTACCGCTCGGATCGGCATGCTTTTCGCGAGTTGCGGACAGATGAGCCGCGAACCGAAGAGGCACGCCATGCGCGTCGAACCGCGAACCGCGCGAGCCATCCTGCGCTCCGCGCCCTTCTTCCCCACCCCGCGCCGCGCCGCGCTGGCGGCGGCGCTCGCGGCCGCGGCCGCGGCCGGCGCGTGCGGCGGGGGCGGGGGCGACGCGGCCTCG
>JBJMNL010000228.1:0-7777 GCA_045804285.1 Gemmatimonadaceae bacterium | reverse complement strand
GCCCGCCGCCTGTCGCGCTACGGCCGAAAGCAGACATTCATTACATGTTTACTCTTGCGCGGCCGAAAGTTTGACCATAAAGTAGCGCCCGTCTTACCGTATCCTAACAAGTACCGCCGGGCGGAGGCCCAGCCAGCGTCGATCCGTGCCGCGTCCCGCGGCGTGGTCGCCGGTCCGGACCCACTCCCCCCGGAGCGTACGACACTCGGCGCCCGCGAATCGTTTGCGGGCCGCCGGACCCGCCCGCCCCACCGTCACACTCCATCTCGTCAGCCAGACGGCGTGCCGCTCCCGCGGCGCCCGGAGTCCTCGCCCCCTGCGCTACCCCGCCGTCGTCGGCGCGGCGCGACCACCGCGCCGCCGCCAGGCACCGCAGATCCACGAACAGTCCACACCGCCCGCGCGCCCGGTTGGGGCGCCGGCGGCGACCGTCTTTTTCACGTGCGTACCAACAGCGTACCCGCAACCCGGAGGGCACCGAGTCGCGACGTCAGTCGGAAAGGAGTGAGAGGGAGTGGAGGTGAGCTCCCGTTCCGCCGAAGGTCTGCAACGCAGTTCCACGAACCGAGTCGAGGGATGAGATGACGAGTATCTGGCGGTCCCGCGGTGCGGCGGCCGGCGCGCTAGGGCTCCTGCTGACGGCAGCCGCCGCCGGCCGAGCGGGCGCGCAGGACCAGTCCGCGGTAATCACCGGGAAGGTGTCGGCGGAGGATGGCCGGCCGATCTCCGGCGCGACCGTGTACATCACGGCGCTCAACGTCGGCGTGCTCGCCGGCGACGATGGCAACTACCGGATCGTGATCCCGGCCCCCCGGGTGAACGGCCAGACGGTGGCGCTCGGCGCGCGCTTCATCGGCTACAAGCCGGTGACCAGGCAGGTGGCGCTCAACCTCGGCGCGCAGACGGTGAACTTCGCGCTGCCGCAGGACATCAACCGGCTGTCGCAGGTGGTCGTCACCGGCGTGTCCGGCGCCACCGAGCAGGCCAAGGTGCCCTTCGCGGTGCAGAAGGTCGACGCGGCCGACATGCCGGTGCCGGCGGCGAACCCGCTCACGCAGCTCCAGGGGCGCGTGCCGGGCGCGAACATCGTCTCGGCCTCCGGCCGTCCCGGCTCGTCGCCCTCCGTGCTGCTGCGCGGCCCGACGTCGATCAACGCCGCCGGCCGCGGGCAGAGCCCGCTCTACGTCGTGGACGGCGTGATCCTCAACGGGTCGCTCTCCGACCTGAACGCGCAGGACATCTCGAGCGTCGAGGTGGTCGAGGGCGCGGCCGCGGCGTCGCTCTACGGGGCGCGCGCCGGGAACGGCGTCATCTCGATCACGACGAAGCGCGGGAAGAGCGGCGGCGCCGACGGCTTCAAGTTCAACGCCCGGTCCGAGTACGGCATGAGCGACATCGAGCGCCCGATCGACATCGCGGAGCGGCACGGGATGTGGCTCGACGAGACCGGGACGCGCTTCTGTCAGACCGGGACCAAGGCGCCCGGCATGGCGGTCGACTGCGTGCGCACCTTCGATTACCAGAAGGAGTCGTACCGGATCAACGACCAGGGGACCGACTTCGCGCTCGCCGCGCCCGGCTTCCCCGTCGATCCCGGCTCCTCGGCGTCGGGCTCGGTGCTCCGCAACCGCTTCCAGATCAACCGGTGGCCGGGCAAGACGTATGACGCGGTCGACCAGTTCGCGAAGCCCTCGCCGTTCATGCTCGGCAACATCGACCTCAGCGGCCGGCTGGGACGGACGAGCATCTTCGCGAGCTACAACCACCTCGACCAGGGTGGCGCGATCCGCTTCCTCGACGGCTTCAAGCGGAACAGCTTCCGCCTGAACCTCGACCAGGGGGTCGGCGAGAACTGGAACTTCTCGTTCAGCTCCTTCTACAGCCGGAACAGCCAGGACGGCGGCGACCAGGAGGACGGCTTCAACGGCGGCGCGTTCTTCCGCCTGACGCGCGTGCCGCCGATCGTCGACCTGCTGCGGCGCGACAGCCAGGGTCGCCTCTTCGTCCGCCCGAACCTGCAGGGCGGCGGGACGCAGAACTACAACCCGCTCTACCAGCTCTCGGCGCAGAAGCAGGTGGACGTGTTCGACCGCTTCATCGGCGGGTCGACGGTGAAGTACACGCCGTTCTCGTGGATGGACCTCGACGCGAACTTCAGCTACGACCTGTCGAAGAACCGCGAGACGCTCTTCTACGACAAGGGGTACCGGACGACGGCGGCCGACCCGGCGACGTCGAGCGGATACCTCTTCACGAGCAACACGACGAACGCGTCGTACAACACGAGCCTGACGGCGACGCTGCGCCACGAGCTGCGCAGCGACCTGCGCTCGCGCACCACGCTCCGCTACCTGTACGAGCAGCAGGACCAGAACTTCGACTGGGGCGACGGGTCGGGGCTCGCCGCGATCGGGGTGCCGACGCTGGCGAACGTCACTTCCAGCAAGCGGATCAACTCCGGGGAGCAGTCGGTGCGCGGCATCGGCGCGTTCATCGCCCAGAACCTGGAGTTCAAGGACCGGTACATCCTCGACGCGCTCGTCCGCGAGGACGGCAGCTCGCTGTTCGGCGCCGACCACCGCTGGGCGACGTTCGGCCGTGCGGCGCTCGCCTGGCGCGTGTCGGAGGAGCCGTGGTGGTTCATCCCGAAGCTGAACGAGTTCAAGCTGCGCAGCTCGATCGGGAGCGCGGGCGGCCGCCCGCAGTTCTTCGCCCAGTACGAGACCTACAACGTCAACTCGGCCGGCGCGCTCACGAAGAACCTGATCGGCAACCGCGATCTTGGCCCGGAGGTCACGCTCGAGCGCGAGTTCGGCCTCGACGCGGAGGCGTTCAACCGCTACGGCCTGAACGTGACGTACGCCAACGCGGACACGCGGGACCAGATCCTCAACGTCCCTGTGCCCTCGATCACCGGCTACCAGTTCCAGTGGCGCAACGCCGGGACGATGAACAACAAGACGTTCGAGGCATCGCTCAACGTGCCGATCGTGACGGCGCGGTCGCTCAACTACACGACGCGATTCTCCTTCTCGCGGACGCGGACGACGATCACGAAGCTCAACGCGCCTGAGTTCAACTTCGGCGTCGGGGCGCAGAACGGGAACTCGATTTTCCTCGCGAAGCAGGGTGAGGAGTACGGCAGCTTCTACGGCCGCTACTTCCTGCGGGACTGCAAGGACCTCCCGAGCAACTTCCAGTCGCAGTGCGGCGGCGACAACAGCGCCTTCCAGAAGAACGACGACGGGTGGATCGTCTGGGTCGGCCAGGGCAACAGCTGGCGCGACGGCGTCACGCAGAATCTCTGGCAGACGTCGCTGCCGGGGTGCGTGAACGGCAGCGGTGCTACGGTCGCCTGCACCGTGGCGGGCGCGAAGGTGAACGCGCCGTGGGGCGTCGGCCTCGCCTACGGCATGCCGATCATCCTGCGCAGCGACGTGAAGGGGATCGACCAGTCGGCGAGGATCGTGAAGCTCGGGAGCGCGCTGCCGAAGTACCGGTGGGCGATCTCGCAGACGCTGTCGTTCCGGCGCCTGACCGCGAGCGCGCTCGTCGATGCCAGCGTCGGTCGCAAGATCTTCAACCAGGGACGCACCTGGTCGTACCTCGACTTCCTCTCGCGGGACCAGGACCAGACGGGGAAGAGCGTCCAGACGGCGAAGCCGCAGGCGTACTACTACCGCGCCGGCCAGCCGGACAACAGCGCCGGCATCGGCGGCCTCTACGACGTGCTCGGCCCGAACAACAACAACGTCGAGAGCGGGAGCTTCGCGAAGCTGCGCGAACTGAGCCTGACGTACGACTTCGGCCAGCTCCTCGGCGCGGGTCCGTGGAACTTGAGCGTGGTCGGGCGGAATCTCCACACCTGGACCAAGTACAAGGGATTCGACCCCGAGGTTGGCTACAACAGCTCGCTCGGCCAGGGCGCGAACGCGGCGGTGAACCAGAGCGCGGGCTCCGGCGCGATCAACGCGATCGACGCCTTCACCTTCCCGAACCAGCGCACCGTCACCTTCTCCATCGGCACCAGCTTCTAACGCCGGCCACGTTCGCCCGTGCCTCGTCCGGCGGTGAGCCGGGCGGGGCGCGCGTGGGCGGCCGATTCCGCGAGGAACATTGATGCGCAAGATTGTCCGTGTGTTGACGGTGGTGGCAGGGGTGGCCGGTGGTACCGCGGCCTGCTCCGATGCGCTCTCCGTCCCCAACAAGAACAACCCGGGCACCGACCAGGTGCTCAAGCGGCCATCCGACGTCGAGCAGCTCCTCGGCACCGGCTACAACACGGTGCACCAGGGGACGCTCGGCACAGCGATCGTCGTCTCCGGCGCCGGGGTCAACGACAACGTCCAGAATCAGCTCCAGGTACTGGCGCTCGAGAACTACTCGTCGCTCGCCAACTTCGGCATGGGCCCGC
The DNA here is from genome assembly GCA_045804285.1 of Gemmatimonadaceae bacterium. Classification (GTDB taxonomy): domain Bacteria; phylum Gemmatimonadota; class Gemmatimonadetes; order Gemmatimonadales; family Gemmatimonadaceae; genus DATMHT01. Next base: position 3,363 of record JBJMNL010000228.1, on the reverse strand, counting down.
GCGGCGGGCTGCCGCGCAACCCGATCCAGAATTACCGCAACAACCCGGTCGCGTCGGGGAACTTCCGCGACTTCAGCACCCTGGAGCGCGTCGCGCGCAGCGCGGCGGACGGCATCGCGCGCTTCAACGAGGCCGGGTTCACGACCGGCGACTCGGCGCGCGACATGCGCGCCCGCGCCTTCGGCTACTTCGTGATGGGCACGGCGCTCGGCAACCTGGCGCTGGTCTACGACTCGCTCGCCGTCGTATCGCCGGCTACGCCGCCCGCCCAGGTCACGCCGTTCGTCGGCTACGCCGAGGGGATGAAGACGGCCCTGCTCTACCTCGACACCGCCCTCGTGATCGCGTCCAAGCCGGGCGCGGACAAGGCGTACCCGCTGCCGTCGGGGTGGGTCAACGGCAATACGCTCAAGCAGGACGAATTCAAGCGGCTGATCCGCTCCTACCGGGCGCGCTTCCGGGCGGGGGTCGCGCGCACGCCGGTCGAGCGCCAGGCGGCCGACTGGACGGCGATCATCGACGACGCGGAGAACGGCCTCAAGGCCGACCTCAACATCCAGATGGATCCGTCCATCGGCTGGCAGATGGCCTGGCCGATCCAGCACAACGCCTACGGCAGCTGGCACCAGATGACGCCGTACATCATCGGCATGGCCGACACCTCCCATGCCCCCGACATGGTCCCCTTCAAGACGATCAACTTCGAGGAGTGGCTGACGAAGCCGATTTCCGCCAAGACGCCGGAGAGCTTCCTGATCCGCACGCCCGACCGCCGCTTCCCTGCGGGTGACGACCGGGCGACGCAGCTCACCTCGTCGGGCGGCGAGAGCGACGACGTGGTACCGCCGAACGGGCAGTACTTCCGGAACCGGGCTTCCGGCAAGGACGTCTTCGACGGCACGTGGGGGAACTCGCCCTACGACTTCGCTCGCTTCCGCGCCTTCTTCAACAACAAGCGCATCGGGCCGTACCCGGTGATGACGCGGGCGGAGCTCCGCCTCCTCGCGGCCGAGGGCTACATCTACAAGGGCAACCTCGCCACCGCGGCCGTGAAGATCGACAGCAGCCGCACTGCCAACCAGCTCCCGTCGGTGGCCGGCATCAGCAGCCTCGCGACGCCGGTGCCGGGTGCCGTGTACACGAAGGATGCCACCACGGGCAAGGCGGTGCTGGTCGCCGCCGACCCGGCCGCGTCGAACTGCGTGCCGCGCGTGCCGCTGCCGGCTGGGGGCACCGCGTGCGGCAACATCTTCGAGGCGATGAAGTGGGAGAAGCGGATGGAGACCGCCTACACCGGCTACGGCGCGTGGTACTTCGACAGCCGCGGCTGGGGCGACCTCCCGCAAGGGACTGCGCTCAGCTTCCCGGTGCCGTACCAGGAAATGGACGCGCGTGCGGAGCCGGCGTACTCGCTCGGGGGCCTCGGCGGCACCGCCGCGGCGCTGCTTGGGACGTACGGATACTGATGCTGCCCGCAGTGCGCACCGCCGTCCCGGCGCTGGCCGCGGTACTCCTCGCCGGCTGCTACGTGTACGTTCCGCCGTCGTCTCCGGAGCCTGCTCCGGGGACGCCGGTGGCCCTCGAGCTGAACGACCAGGGACGCCTCGGCCTCGCGCCGACACTCGGGCCGGCGCTCGACCGCATCGGTGGGACGCTGGTCAGCAGAACCGACTCGGCGTACACGCTGCGGGTGTCGGACGTCACGACGATCCGCGGGGAGCGATCGACGTGGACCGGTGAGCGGTATCAGGTGCCGGTGGCGTACGTCGGCCGACTGCGCGAGCGCAGGCTCTCGCGCTCGCGCACCATGCTCGTGGGTGGCGCGGTGCTGGCCGCCGTCGGGACGTTCGTGCTCACGCGAACCGTCAACGGGGGCGGCGAGGGAGGCGACGGCGGGCCGAGCACCAACCCGCCGTCGGCGAACTCCTCGCGCGTGCCGGCACCGTGACCGTGGAGCCGGCCCCGTACAGACACAAATCCGAAGAGTCGCGCGAGGCGGGTAACCCGTCCGCCCCCTCGCTCAACCTCAAGCCGTTGGAGCCATTCATGAAAGTGCACCGTCTTCTCGCCCTGGGCGGGCTCGCCGTCGTGGCCGCCGGGTGCGGAAACGACGACAACGGGACGACGTCTCCGTCGCAGAACGTCGCCTACGTGCGGTACGTCAACGCCATGCCCGACACCAGCGCGGTCGACTTCCGCTTCGTCGACGCGATCGAGAACTCCCCGATCTTCGTCGCCGTCGACTACCGGCAGTACACCCCGTACCAGGCGACCGGCGCGGGACCTCGCCACATCAAGGTGTTCATGGACCCGAACGTCGGTTACCGACCGGACAGCTCGCAGATCATCGCGAAGCAGTTCCTGGTCGACACGACGCTGACGTTCGAGCCGAACACGTACTACACGATCCTGCACGCCGGCTTTGCGCGGCAGGGCTCGCCGAAGCAGCGCTTCTACGTGCTCAAGGACGCGCTGCCGGCGGAGGCAGGGGGGAAGATATCGCTGCGCACGATCAACGCCCTGTTCGGCTTCGGGAGCGCCGACGTCTTCGCGACCCCCGACACCGATTCGACGGGGTTCGACGGCTCGGCGCTGGAGCAGAACGTCCCGGAGCTCGGCCCGACGACGGTGGCCAGCGCCGTGACGACGTGGCGCACCCTCGATACCGTGCCGAGGTCGCCGCGGACGAACAGCTACACGCTGTGGGTGCGCAAGGCAGGCATGGCGACACCGGCGGCGGGCGACTCGCTGTTCAGTGTGGCACCGGCCCGCATCTCGAGCGATACGTCGTTCGCGAACGCCGTGGCGGGCACGCAGGTCGACAAGACCGCGCTCACGGAAGTCCTGCTGCCGCCCACGCTGCCGTGCGGCTGCCCCGCCAGCCGGTCGACGTTCACGAAGCCGGGCATCCTGTTCATGGTCGACCGCTCGGGGCGCAAGCCCTGAGGACGGACGCCGGCAGCGATGCCGGCGGAGAATCCCGGTAGAGGGGCGCGGGGCGCCGCCGGCGTGGATGCCGGCGGCGCCCCGCGCCGCGTTCGTTCCCCGCCCGCCCCGGGGCCGGCGTCGCGGCCGGCGTCGCATGCCGCTTGCAATGGGCGGCGGCACACTCACTTCCGTGGAGCGGCGATGATGCGGCGGGTCAGCGTGGATGGAAACGGGTGGTGCGCGTGGCGTCGCCGGGCAGTGGCCAGCGCGGCGGGCGCGGCGCTCCTCGCCGTGGCGCCCCTGAGGGGGGCGGGGGCGCAGATGCTGGCCACCCCCGTGCTCCAGAACGCGTTCGTGAACCCCGGCGTGACGGTGGCCGCCAACTTCGGGTCGACGAGCGGGGCGCGCAGCTACGGCCTGGCCGCCGCCTGGGCG
>JBJMNL010000227.1:0-8039 GCA_045804285.1 Gemmatimonadaceae bacterium | reverse complement strand
GCGCACGTCGGAGCGGCCGGCGGGATACAGCTCGGCCGGCGGGAGGCGGCCGGGAAGCACGCCAGGCCGGAGAAGGTCGTCGGACAGGGGGTGCCGCGACGGCGGCGCGGCGGTCGGCGGCTCGGACGAAGCGGGCTGCATGGTTGGAATGCTACACCCGACGCTCGACACCCTGCAGCCTCGGACGAGCCCCGACCGCTCAGATCAGATCGATGTGCCGTCCCGACAGCCGGCCGATGAGCCCGAGCCGGAAGGTGACGTCGGTCCAGCGGTCCTCGCCGGCGGCGTCGTGCTCGAGGGGGAAGCTCGGCCAGACGAAGGCGTTCGTGGTGCGCGGCACGGCCATCCCCTTGTGCGGGTGCCAGACGCCCTCGCGGTCGCGGTCGTCGAGGAAGCGCTCGTACAGCTTCGTCCAGTTCTCGTTGCGCCGCAGGAAGCCGAGCCGAGCCATGAGCTCGAGCCAGGTCAGCGCCCAGGGGACGTCGGCATCCACCGCGTTACGGTGCGGGAGCATGTCGCCGAGCACGAGGTGCGGCTGCGGGACGATCCGGCTCCCCACGAGCTGCATCGATTCCTGCCGCGGCACGGGCTGGGTGACGTGGCGGTACAGCCGGTCGAGCGCCTCATGGTGCTCGGTGCGGAAGAGCGGCATGTACGCCAGCATCGTCAGCGCGTAGACCGAGGGAGGCGCGGCGTCGGCCGAGAGCACCTGCTTGTTGCCGACGCGGACCCACGGCTTCTGGGCGAGCGGCGAGCGCAGGTAGTTGGAGATCCGGTCGAGGATGCGGCGCGCGGCGCCGCGCAGCCTCGGGTCCCCCTCGTAGCCGGCCTGGGCGAGCGCCGCGGCCGCCGCCTCGCGCAGGATCCCGCGCCCGCGCCGAGCCAGCTCCTCGTCGTCCCTGGCCCTCGCGAAGTCGAACAGGTAGGCCGGGTCGTTGTCCTCGGCGAGTAGCCGGAAGAGGAGCCGGCGGGCGCGGACGATCGGCGGCGACTCGACCTCCCAGCCGTACTCGAGCAGCCGCCGGACGGCGCTGATCGCCCCCACCCCCTCGAAGCCCGCGCTCCGCGCCGACGGGGCGGCCAGGAGCGAGTGTCCCCAGGTGCCGTCGACCGACTGCCCGAGCGCGAGGAGCAGGGCGGGCCGGTACTCGTAGGGGAGCGCCCGGAAGCCCGGCGACAGGATGGCAGACCCCGGCCGGACGACGTCCGCGAGGGTGCGGTACTGGATGGGGGGAGCCGCATGGTCGAGCAGCCACCCGGCCGGGAAATTCACGGCGGAGGGCTGCGGGGCCGGCACGGAAGCCAGAGTGGCCGGCAGGACCGGCGGAAGCGACGCAGTCACGTCGGCGCTCGCTGTTAAAGCATTGTGAGACAACGCGATGACAACACGAGAATTCGCCCGGACGGCAGGCGTCCAACGATAGCACTTTTGCGTCAAAACGCTAGAGTGCGGTACGTCGGCGTCGATCGGGAGCGGGGGACGCCGCGCCCGGGAATGACGGCGGAGATCGCCACTCCCCACTCCCTGCTCGCCGGACCCTTAACGTCTCCCTCCCCCCGCCGTCTCACTCCACGTGCCGGCGCGAGGGTGCGCCGGCGCGTTTCCCACCATGTGGAGGAGTAGCTCATGAAGAAGATTCATCTCGCCGTGCTCGGCGCGGCGCTCGTCGCGGGGCTCGGCTCGACCGCCGCGGCTCAGGCGACCCCGGCGACCCCGGCGACGCCCGCGACTCCGAGCACGCAGCACGGGCGCGGGGCGAACGGCGGCGGGAAGCACTCGGGCGCGCGGATGGACAGCGCCATGTTCCGCGGGATCACGCTGTCGGATGCGCAGAAGTCGCAGATCAAGGCGATTCGCGAGAAGTACCACGGCCAGATGACCGCGCTCCGCGACAAGTCGGGGCGCGCCGGCGGGCAGGGCGACGTCAAGCAGCGCCCGGATTCGGCGACGCGAGCCCAGATGCGGAGCCTGATGGAGCAGCAGCGGACCGAGGTGCGGGGCGTGCTCACCGCGGACCAGCAGAAGGTCTACGACCAGAACGTCGCCACGATGCGCACCCATGCGAAGCAGCGGATGCAGAGCTCGCGGGCGCGCGGACACGGCGCCCACAAGTCCGGCACGCGCTGAGACGGAGCGGCTCTGGCGGGCGACGCGAGGTCGCTCACCCGCCGTCCGCCACCCATCCGCCCCGCGGGGGGCCGCCCGAAGCCGGGCGGCCCCCCGCGCGCTTGTGGAGCGCGATCGGCGGGATAATCATTGCGGCGTGACGGACGGAACCGCATCGGACGACCAATCGCGCCTCCAAGCGCGCCTCCAAGCGCGCCTCGCCGGCCCGCCGCCGACGCCTCTCCGCGTGCTCGCCACGCCCACGCCCGCGCCGCCGCCGGTCGCGCGCGCCGCTCGCGGCACCCTCCGCCCCGCCGGTCATGCGCGGTGAGTTCGTGGACGTCGGCGGCGCTCGCCTCTACTACTACGCCGCCGGCTCGCGCGGCGTGGGTGAGCCGATCGTCTTCCTGCACGGCTTCCCGGCCTCGTCGCACCTCTGGACGCGGGTCGTCCCGCTCGCCCCGTCCGGACACCGCATCGTCGTCGTCGACCTGCTCGGCTTCGGGCGCAGCGACCGCCCGCTCGGGCGCGACGTCTCGATTCGCGGCCACGCCGAGCGGACCATCGCCCTGCTCGACCTGCTGGGCATCAACTACGCGTGCGTCGTCGGCCACGACGTGGGGGGGGGTGTGGCGCAGGCGATGGCGGTGCGCTGGCCGCAACGCGTGTCGCGCCTCTGCCTGGTGGACTCGGTGGCGTTCGACGACTGGCCGACGCGCGAGGTGAAGCTCGCGCGCGCCACGCTCCCCCTCACGCGCCACCTGCCGGCCACGTGGGTGCTCTCCATCCTGCGCACCGACCTGCTGCGCGGCTACACCGATGGCGAGCTGGGCGAGCACTCGATCGACCTCTACGTCAAGCCGTTCGCGACGCCCGACGGACGCGACGCGCTCGTCGAGCACCTCCAGGCGCTCGACTCGGCGGAGACGACGGCGCTCGCCCCCCGCCTCGCGTCGCTCGTCCAGCCGACGGCGCTCGTCTGGGGCGCCCACGACGCCTTCCTGCCGACGACGATCGCGCGGCGGCTCCAGACGACGATCCCCGGCGCGACGCTCGACGTCATCCCCGACGCACGCCACTTCACCCCCGAGGAAGCGCCGGAGCGCGTCGCGGGGGCGATCGGGGAGCTGTTGAGGAGATGAGGCATGAAGGGAGGCGGAAGGAGGAGAGCTGAAAGGAGGAGAGCTGAAGGGAGGAGAGCTGAAAGGCGGAATGAGGCATGAGGAATGAGGCCGGGACGCCACGGGTGGCCGGCTGAGCCACGAGGAGGGTCCCGGCCTCATTCCTCATGCCTCATTCCGCCCTTCCAATTCCGCCCTTCGCCTTTCGTTCCACCTTCCGAGGCCCTTCATTCCGCCCTTCCCTCTTCTCTCCGCCCTTCACGCTTCCCCACCATGTCCTCCAAGCTCGACACCTTCCGCCAGATGGTCGCACGGAACCCGAACAACCCGCTCGCTCGGTTCGGGCTCGCCAACGAGGCGCTCAAGGCGCAGCTCTACGACGAGGCGCGCGAGCAGCTCGAGGCGTATCTGACGCAGTACGACGACGAGGGGAACGGCTACGGCCGGCTCGCGGAGGCGCTCGAGAAGCTCGGGCGGACGGAGGAGGCGAAGGCGGCGCTGCGCCGGGGGATCGCCGCCTCGCACCGCTTCGGTCACCCGGGGATGGCGAGCGAGTTCGAGGCGAGGCTCGAGGAGCTCGAGGGGTAGCGGCGCGCGGCCCTGCACTCTCGCGGCACGCCCGACGCATCATCCCGCGCCATCTCGCGGCTCGGCCCCTGCGTTCACGTACGCCGGATACCGTCCGGACCACCCACCAACGGAGAGCCCCATGTGGAGATCCGCCCACGCGTCGCGCCCGACGCGCCTCGCGCTCTGCGCCGCCGCCCTGACGATCGGCGGCGCCTGCGCCCATCTCCGCGGGGGGAGCGGGGAGGATTACCAGGCGGTCATGGTGGCGGGTCCGGAGGCGACGCTGCGCACCGCGCGGACGCGGCTCGAGGAGCACGGCTTCAAGGTGAACGACGCGGGCCCGACCACGCTGGTGACGATCCCGACGCCGATCCCGCCGCGCCTGCTGGACGGCGAACGGCGTCTCGAGGGTCGCTACTGGATGCTGCACGTCACCGCCCAGCCGCAGCGCTTCACGAGCGGCACGCGCCTGCGCGTCGTCGGCTACCTCCTCCCGGCCGCCACTCCCGGCGAGAGGAGCCAGAAGGAAGCGACTCCCATCACCAGCGACCAACGGGCGCTCTTCGCGGAAGTGCAGGCGGCGGGGCGGTGGATCGAGGGGAAGGCGAACTGAGAGGGGACGCGTGGCGCGGGCGGCGACCGACGTACGCCCTGGGGAGCTGTCTCTGCGGCGACGGCTGGAAGCGCGCGCCCGGACCGCCGCGGAACGCCCCCGCGGCGGCCCCTACTCCTTCGCCAGCGCCTCCACCGTATACACGCTCCGCGGGTTCCAGAGCATCCACCCGGCGACGCCGTTCGCCTCGCCGGCCCTGATCTGCGCCTGCACCTGCGGGGCGTGGTAGTGGGGTGGGCCGAGAGTGAAGTCCTGGTACCAGGGGCGGAGCGCCGCCGCGTCAGGCATCGCGGCGCTCCGCCGCCTCGCGTCGCGGAGCGTGTTGTCGATGACCTCGTACGGGTGCGCGTTCGGGTTGCGGAGCCCGTAGGTGCCCGGCGCGTAGTGCGACGGGTACGCCATCGGGAGCACGACGTCGAGCTGGTCGACGAACAGCTCCCAGCGCTGGCCGATCCCCATGTCGGTCGTGTCCGTCGCCGTGAGGCCGAAGACGTCGCCGGTGAACGGGACGCCGAGCGGCGCGAGCTGCGCGCGGGAGAAGGCGAGCTGGTCGCGGATGACCTGTGCGCGCAGCCGCCCCCGCGCCAGCGGGTACACCGTCTCGCTCGCGATCCCCTTCGCGTCGGGGAAGCGCATGTAGTCGAACTGGACCTCGCTGAAGCCGAGCTCCACCGCCTCCTTCGCGAGGTCCACGGCGTACTGCCAGACGCCGGGCTGGTGGGGGTCGAGCCAGGGCTGCCCGTGCCGGTCGAGCCAGGGGCGCGCGGGGTCATCGCGCCTGCGAATCGCCCATTCGAGCTTGCTGGACGCGAGCAGCGGGTCCTTGGCGACGACGATGCGGGCGATCGGGTAGATGCCGTGCGCGCGCATGCTGTCGAGGATGGCGCGCAGCCGCTCGGGGCGCATCGGCCGGTTCGTGTCGGCGCCGATCTCGCGCGCCAGCGGGACGCGCGAGCGGTAGAGCACGAAGCCGCGGTCGTCCTTCACGTCGAGCGAGAGGGCGTTCACCTCCGTCGTCTTCGCGACCTCGATCAGCTCCCACATCTTCTGGCCGAGCGACGCCCACCGGTTGACGTACAGCCCGCGCACCACGGCCGGCGTCGGCACGCGCGGCGCACCCGGTCGCTGGAGCGAATCGGCGGCCACGTCGGCGGCCGCGCTCGAGGCGGCGGAGTCGCCGGCATGCCGCGCGGCGGCCTGGCGGGCGTCGGCGGCTGGACCGGCGCACGCGGTGGCGGCGACGGCGGACGCCGCGGCGAGGGCGAGCGCGAGGAGGTGGCGGAGGGGAGCGTGGTGGCTCGGCATGGCGCGCAATCTAGTGCGGCGGGGAGCGCGTCCCTACGTTGCGACGATCGCCCGTCCGTCACCCGGAGCCTCCATGACTCGCACGACGCGTCCATTCCTCGCTCTCGCGCTACTCCCCGCCGCGCTCGCGATGGCCGCCCCGCCGGCGCTCGCCCAGCGCTCGCGCCAGGCCCCCGCCGCCCCGTCGTCGCCCTCCACTCCCGCGCCGCGTGACTTCGCCGCGCGCTACGCCGCCATCGTCGAGAGCCGCGGCCGGGTGGGCGACCCCGAGCGGCTGCGGCGGCTCCTCGCGCTCGACTGGGAGCGGCGGATGGTGGAGTCGCCGGAGCGGGCGACGTACGTCGGCTACCCCGGGCAGAACGCCCGCTGGACCGACCTCTCGATCGCCGCGGTGCAGCGGCGCCGGCGCGAGGTCGCGCTGCCGCTCGGGGCCGTGCGCTCGATCGACCGCGCGCGCCTCTCGGCGGCCGACCGGCTGAACTACGACCTCTTTCTCCGCGACGCGGAGCAGGACGTCGCCGGCGCGCGCTTCCACGACGAGTACATGCCCATCAACCAGCTCGAGGGGCCGCAGTACCTGGCCGACGTGATCGCCCTCATGCCGGCCAGGGGCGTGCGCGACTACGAGGACATGCTCTCCCGCCTCGACTCGCTCCCGCGCGTCGTCGACGAGAGCATCGCCCTGCTCGACTCGGGGCTCGCCACCGGCATCACGCCACCCCGGGTGACGCTGCGCGACGTTCCGGCGCAGGTGGCCGGGCTGCTGGCGAGCGACCCGCTGGCGAGCCCCCTGCTCCGCCCCTTCCGCGCCTTTCCGGCGGACGTGCCGCCGGCCGAGCGCGAGCGGCTGCGCGCGGCGGCGGTCCGCGCCTACACCGAGCGCGCCGCGCCGGCGTACCGCAAGCTCCAGGCGTATCTCGAGCGGAGCTACCTCCCGCGGGCGCGCGAGTCGATCGCGGCCAGCGCGCTCCCCGACGGCGCCGCGTGGTACGCCTTCCGCGTCCGCCGCGAGACCACGACCGACCAGACGCCGGAGCAGATCCACGCGCGCGGGCTCGCCGAGGTGAAGCGCATCCGGGCGGAGATGGACTCGGTCATCCGCGAGGTGGGCTTCAAGGGGAGCTTCGCCGAGTTCGTCACCTTCCTCCGCACCGACCCGCAGTTCTACTACACCGACTCGGCGAGCCTCGTCCGCGGCTACCGCGACATCGCGAAACGGATCGACCCGGAGCTGACGAAGCTGTTCGGCACGCTGCCGCGCCTCCCCTACGGGGTCGTCACGATTCCGGCCTACGCCGCGAAGTCGCAGACGACGGCGTACTACCAGCCCGGGTCACCGGACGCGGGGCGCGCGGGCTCCTATTACGTGAACAGCTACGCGCTCGACACCCGCCCCAAGTGGGAGATGGAGGCGCTGACGGCGCACGAGTCGGTGCCGGGCCACCACCTGCAGATCGCGCTCGCGCAGGAGCTGCCGAACGTCCCCGACTTCCGCCGCCACGCGGGCTACACGGCGTTCGTCGAAGGGTGGGGGCTGTACGCCGAGAGTCTCGGCCCGGAGCTCGGGCTGTACCAGGACCCGTACTCGAAGTTCGGGCAGCTCACCTACGAGATGTGGCGCGCCATCCGCCTCGTGCTCGACACGGGGATCCACTCCAAGGGGTGGACCCGCCAGCAGGCGATCGACTACTTCAAGGCCAACTCGGCCAAGACGGAGCACGATATCGAGGTCGAGGTGGACCGCTACATCGTGTGGCCCGGCCAGGCGCTCGCCTACAAGACCGGGGAGCTGAAGCTCAAGGAGCTGCGCGCCTACGCGCGCCAGGAGCTCGGTGACCGCTTCGACGTCCGCGCCTTCCACGACGCCGTCCTCGGCCAGGGCGCCCTCCCCCTCGACGTGCTCGAGGCACGGATGCGGGAGTGGGTGGCGGAGCGGAAGAAGACGAGGGTGTGAGGAGAGGGCGGTGGGGAGTTGGCGGTTGGTAGTCGTTGGTTGGTAGTTGGCAGTTGGTAGTTGGCAGTTGGCAGTCGTTAGTTGGCAGTGCGCAGTCTCGCGCGAAACACTGTTGACTGACAACTGACTACTGCCAACTGCCAACTGCCAACTCCCCAAAACCAATTCCCAACCATCACCCCCTTGGCCCTTCCCCCGTGGCTCACTCCCTCCGGAGCGCCTCCGCCCTCGCCCGCGCCCGCTCGACCACTGGCCGCAGCTCGGCGTCCGCGTTTGCCCAGAGGTCGGTGACGCGGCCGTAGTGATCGGCGGCCGCGCGCAGGTTTCCCGCGCGCTCCGCGATCTCGGCGAGGCGGAGGTGCGTCGGCG
>JBJMNL010000226.1:0-9472 GCA_045804285.1 Gemmatimonadaceae bacterium | reverse complement strand
TCCTTCACCCACGGGTGGTCGGGGGAGCACTGGAGCGCGTAGTCGAGCGCAACCTCGAGGCCGAGCTCGTTGGCGCGGCAGACGAAGCGCGAGAAGTCCTCGAGCGTGCCGAGGCTCGGGTCCACGGCGGTGTGGCCGCCGCATTCGTTTCCGATCGCCCAGGGACTGCCGATGTCGTCGGGGCTCGACTGGAGCGTGTTGTTCGGCCCCTTGCGAAAGGTGCGGCCGATGGGGTGGATCGGAGGCAGGTAGACGACGTCGAAGCCGAGCTCCGCGAGGCGCGGGAGCTGGCGCGCCGCGTCGGCGAACGTCCCGTGCCGGCCCGGCACCGGCGACTGCGAGCGCGGGAAGAGTTCGTACCAGGCGGCGAAGCCGGCGCGCTCGCGGTCGACGGTGATCGTCAGCTCGCGCGGATAGCTCGTGACGTCGCGCGGCACTCCGTGGGCGTCCATGAGGTCGCGCAGCTCCGGCGACAGCGCCAGCTCGGCGCGCTGGGCGGCCGCGGCGCTCTTGTCGCGGATCGCCGCCGCGAAGCGGTCGAGCGCGCGGCGCGCCTCGCCGAAGCGCACCCGCCGCGCCGACTGCTCGACGAGCGCCGCGCCCTCGAGCAGCTCGACGGCGACGTCCTGGCCGGCCGCCACCTTCTTTTCGAGCTTGTCGCGCCAGGTGGCGAAGGCGTCCGTCCACGCCTCGATGCCGAACGTCCACCCTCCGACCTCGCCGAGCGGGATCGCGCCGGTCCAGCGGTCGCTCGGGAAGTCGTACGCGAGCGGTACGTACCGCCACTCGGCGTCGCTCGGCCCGCGGAAGCGCGCCCGCGCCCGTAGCAGGTCGTGTCCGTCCTTGTAGATGTCCGCCGCGACGACGCAGACGTCGCCGACGATCCGCTTGACTGGGAAGCGCCCGCAATCGAGCTCGGGCGTGACGTTCTCGATGACCAGGTGGGGCGGCTGCTCCGCCCGTCCCTGTCGTGCGCGTGATTTCCTGACTTCCATGGGCTCGAGGTGTGCGTGCGGTGGGTCTCGTGCGTTCCGTGCGGCACCGCCGTTCAAGAGCCGCGCCGCTGCATCGGGATCGCGTGAGAGCCGCCGAGCTCGGCCGTTCGCCGTCGCGGGCGCCCGCCGCTGTGAGAGTTGTGTGAGAGCGTGTCAGACGCCGTTGTCCGCCGGCGGGCGCGGTCGCTCATTGGAGGCGTGCGTCACCGCCCCACTCCACCCGACCGCTCCTCCTCCGACGGGGCACTCATGAAGTCGCTCGAAGTCGCTCGCCCTGTCCGTCGGCGTCACGGTCGGCGCCGCCGCTTGTGCCCCCGCCCTGCCGCCCCACGTCGCGCCGAACGGCACGTCGCGCCCCTCGCGGACGCCGGACGCGCGCGCCGGGCACCGGATCGAGGTCTGAGCGGCTCGCCGGTGGAACTCCGGCGCCACATTCCGACTACTCTCTGCATGCGCCGCTCGCCGGTACGAGCGGCCCCGCATGGAGTGACGTGATGAGCCAACGTGATCGAGGGATCGACGGCGCGCGGCGGGCCGGATGGAAAGCGGTGATGCTCCTGCTGGCGGCGGTCGTCGCCGCCGCCGGGCCGCCGCGCCCGGCCGGCGGACAGGCCGCCTCCACCGCAGCGCCGCAAACCGCTGGGAGACATGATCGGATGACCGACTTCAGGAAGCCGAGCGACGACGAGCTGCGTCGAACGCTCACGCCCGAGCAGTACAAGGTGACGCAGCACGAGGGGACCGAGGCGCCCTTCCGCAACGCGTACTGGAACAACCACGAGCCCGGCATCTACGTCGACGTCGTCTCCGGCGAGCCGCTCTTCAGCTCGCTGGACAAGTTCGACTCCGGCACGGGTTGGCCGAGCTTCACGCGCCCGCTCGTCCCCGAGAACGTCAGGACGCGCACCGACCACAAGCTCTTCATGAGCCGCACCGAGGCGCGCTCGGCGCACGCCGACTCGCACCTCGGCCACGTGTTCGACGACGGGCCCAAGCCGACCGGGCTGCGCTACTGCATGAACTCGGCGTCGCTGCGCTTCATTCCGGCCGACCGCCTCGAAGCCGAGGGGTACGGGGAGTTCGCCAGGCTCTTCGCGAAGGAGCGGGCGCGGGAGTAGGCGCGGGGGCGGCGACATGGTGCGCCGGCGTGGCAGACGGCGGGAACATCGGGGCGACGCGCGTGACTTGGTCTTCACGAGGGCACGCTCAGTCACTCGGGCCCGACGTCAGGAGGGTGGCATGCTCGACCTTCTCGCGCGCCGCTGGTGGCTCCTCCTGCTCCGCGGCATCGTGGCGATCGCCTTCGGCATCATGGCGTTCACGTGGCCCGCGCCCGCGCTGTACGCGCTCGTCCTCCTCTACGCCGCGTACGCGGTGGTGGACGGCGTGTTCACGATCGCCTCGGCCACCGGCGCCAGCCACGTCGACCCGCACCTCCGCGTGTGGCCGATCCTGGTCGCCGGCGTGGTGCTCGTCGTCGCCGGCGCGATCGCCATCGCGTGGCCGGGCCTGACCGCCGTGTCGCTGCTCCTCGTGATCGGCGTCGCGGCGGTGGTGCGCGGGGTGATGGAGATCGTCGAGGCGGTGCGCCTGCGCCACGAGGTGGACAACGAGTGGGCGCTGGGGCTGGCCGGGGCGCTGTCGGTCGTGTTCGGGGTGCTCGTCCTGCTGCGCCCCGCCGCCGGCGCGCTCGCGCTGATCTGGATGATCGCGTGCTGGGCGGTCCTGGTCGGCGCCCTGTACGTGGTGCTCGCGCTGCGCGTGCGCGCCCTGCGCGAGCGCGTCGCCACGCACCCCGCGCTCTGACCCGCCCCCACGCGATCAGCGCATCGCGAGATCGGGCCGGCCGGTCACGGGCGGTCGGCGACCGGGGCCTGGCGAGCGGGGGTCGGCGAGGCGGCGGGGAGCGCTCCCGGAGAGTCGGACGCCGGTAGGAGCGCAGTAGCCGGCGCCTCGTCCAGCGCGCCTTCCCGGAACGCCCCCTCGGACTTCGCGATCACCACCGTCGCCACCGCGTTGCCGATCAGGTTCGTGATCGCGCGCGCCTCGCTCATGAAGCGGTCGACGCCGAGCACGAGGGCGATCCCCTCCACCGGCACGACGCGCATCGCCGAGAGGGTGCTGGCGAGGACGATGAAGCCGGAGCCCGTCACCGCGGCAGCGCCCTTGGAGGTCACCATGAGCACGGCGAGCACCGAGAGCTGCTGGGGCACGGACAGGTGCACGCCGAACGCCTGGGCGATGAACAGGGTGGCCATCGACAGGTAGATCGAGGTGCCGTCGAGGTTGAAGGAGTAGCCGGCCGGGATCACGAGGCCGACCACGCTCCGCTCGCAGCCGTAGCGCTCCATCTTGTCGAGCATGCGCGGGAGCGCGGCCTCGGAGCTCGACGTGCCGAGGACGATGAGAATCTCCTCGCGGATGTACTTGACGAGGCCCCAGAGCGAGAAGCGGTAGAGGCGCGCGATGAGATTCAGCACGACGAAGATGAAGATCGCCATCGTGAGATAGACGTCCCCCATCAGCCGCGCGAGTGGCAGGAGCGCCGCGAGCCCGAAGTTGCCGATGGTGTACGCCATCGCGCCGAAGGCGCCGAGCGGGGCGACGCGCATGACCATGGCCGTGATGCGGAAGAAGACCTGCGACAGCCGGTCGAGGCCGGCGACCACCGGGCGCCCCGCTTCCCCCATGCCGGCCAGCGCGACCCCGAAGAGCAGCGCGAAGAAGACGATCTGGAGGATCTCTCCCTGGGCGAACGCGCCGACCACGCTCGAGGGGACGACGTGGGTGGCGAAGTCCACGAAGCTCATCTCGCGGCCGGCCGTCGCGTACTTCGAGACGTCGCCGCGGGCGAGCCGGGAGACGTCGATCCCCGCGCCAGGCCTGGTGAGGTTGGCGACGACGAGCCCGATCGCGATCGCGAAGGTGGTCACGATCTCGAAGTAGAGCAGCGCCTTCCCACCGACGCGCCCCACCTTCTTCATGTCGCGCATCCCGGCGATGCCGAGCACGATCGTGAGGAAGATGATCGGCGCGATGATCATCTTCACCAGGTTCACGAAGGTGTCGCCCACGGGCTTCATCGCGCGGCCGGCCGCCGGCGCGAGCGCGCCGAGCAGCACGCCGAGCGAGATCGCGACGAGCACCTGGACGGTGAGGTTGCGGCTCAGCCGGGCGCGCAGCGACGGTGTCTGGGAAGGCGCCCCCGAAGGCGGCTCGCCCGCGCCGCTCTCCGCGGCCGGGACCGGCCGCGTCGTCACCTGCCCGCGCCCGCGGCGCGACGGCCGCGCCCATCGGGCGCGCGGCCCGACGTTGAGAGGAGGGCGAGGACGACGGCAGCGCTGGGAGAGGGACGCATCGGTGCGGGGTGGGAGGGTGGAGGGAAAGGCGGGCGCTGGGGAGCGGAAATATCGGGCGGCGCTCCTGGCGGGGCGAGTGCGCCGAGCGGGATACGGGCGCGCCGGCCTCATCGTTGCGTACCGTGCGGCCGGGCACCAGAGCCGAGCCGACCCGGCGTACACCCGACATGACGACCGACGACACCACCGACCACGCGGCGACCGGGCAGCAGGGGGAGGAGAGCGACGAGCAGCGCCGCCGGCGCGCGATCGACCTCGCCTTCGCCGGCGACCCGCGCCGTTTCGAGGCGTTCCGCGACGCGCTGCGTGCCGCCCTGCCGCCGACGATCGGGGTCGTGCTGCGCGGCAGCGCGATCACGGGGGCACGGTGGGCCGACGGGAGCCCGTTCGACGCCGACGGGCCCGGCACGAGCGACCTCGACCTCGCCCTCGTCGGCTCCGACGCGCTCAAGCTGTGGAAGGACGACGCGTTCTACATTCCGGCGCTGCACACCAGGCCGCTCTGCGACGAGGAGCCGGACATCGCCCCGCCCCTCGCCCCGCTCCGCCGCGCGCTGCAAAAGATGGCGGGCCGCCCCGTGAACATGCAGGGTACCGCGGACCTCGTGCTCTTCGTGCGCGACGTCCTCTTCGACCAGCCCTACCTGACGCTGCTCGACAAGGCGGACGCGGCCGACGAGGGCGCGGGTGGTCGTTAGGCTCCTCAGCTACAACATCCGCTTCGGCGGGGTCGGGCGCGAGGAGGCGCTGGCGAGCGTGATCCGCGCCGCGGACCCCGACGTCGTCATGCTCCAGGAGGCGACCGACGCGGGCGTCGTCGCGCGGGTAGCGGAGGCGGCGGGGCTGCCGCGCTGGGCGTCGCAGCCCGCGCACTCGACGGCGTTCATGAGCCGCCTGCCGGTGGCGCACCACGCCTGGCACCGGCCGCCTGCGGCGCGCCACCCCTTCCTCGAGGTGGTGCTCGGCGACGGCGAGTCGCGCGTCTTCGGGCTGCACCTCAGCGCCCGCTTCTCCAAGTGGAGCGAGCGGCGACGCGCACGCGAGATCCGCGCCCTGCTCGACGGCATCCACGAGTACGAGCACGGCTTCCACCTCCTCGTCGGCGACTTCAACGCCCTCGCGCCGGGCGAGCGGCTGCAGGTGGCGCGCATGCCGGCATGGATCCGCGCCCTGGTCTGGGTGAGCGGCCGCGACATCGCCCGGGAGACGATCCAGACGATGCTCGACGCACGCTACGCCGACGGCTACCGCGCACTCCACCCGGACGACGCCGGCTATACCTTCCCGGTCTGGGACCCGCACGTCCGGCTCGACTACGCCTTCCTGCCGCAGCGGTACGTGGAGCGGGTGAAGTCGTGCGAGGTGGTGCGGGAGCCGGAGGCGGTGAAGCGGGCGTCGGATCATTATCCGTTGATGACGGTGGTGGAGGTGGGGTGAGAGGTGGGAGGGAAAAGCTCGCGGGGGGCGGGGCGCTACGAGTGGGCGGGCGGTGCCGATCGGTGCGCCGCGGGCTCGTGCGGGCCGACCATCTGTCCGCCACGAGCCAGCTCGCGATGGCGTTCTGAGTGATGAGTGATGAGTTGTGAGTGACGGGGAGTGGCGCGCCCGGCGCGCACCGCGACCCCGCCAGCTCGGGGCGCGGGTGAGGCGCGGCGCCCGCCCCGCGCGACGCGGGCGGCCCGGCGCGCTACTCACGACTCACAACTCACAACTCATCACTCACGACGGCGTCACGCATCCCTCCAAGCAGTAGGGGCGACCGACCGAGGGGCGTCCCGGCGCCGTTCCCGATTCGCCACGTAGATTTCCCTCGACCCCTGCCCGCCCCCGGCGCACGCGGTTTGCCGATCCTCTCGCACCGCGGAGCCCCATACCCGCGCGCGGACTGCCTCCTGGGAGATACGACGACATGGAACACCGACGCATCGCTTCGCTCGAGGTCTCGGTCATCGGCCTCGGCTGCAACAACTTCGGCTCCCGCATCGACGCCGCCGCCACCGCCCGCGTCGTGGACGCCGCGCTCGACGCGGGGATCGACTTCTTCGACACGGCCGACATCTACGGCGATGGTAAGAGCGAGGAGTACCTCGGCCGCGCGCTCACCGGCCGGCGCGACCGCGCCGTCGTCGCCACGAAGTTCGGTCACGCCCGCTCCCCCTTCGGCGCGGGCGCGAAGCCGGACCACGTGCGACGCGCCGCCGAGGGGAGCCTGCGGCGGCTCGGGATGGAGGTGATCGACCTCTACTGGCTCCACCAGCCCGACCCCGGCACCCCGATCGCCGACACCCTCGGCGCGCTCCAGGAGCTCGTGCGCGAGGGGAAGGTGCGCGAGATCGGCTGCTCGAACTTCTCGGCCGAGCAGCTCCGCGAGGCGGAGGCGGCGGCCCGGGGCGGCGCGCGCTTCGTCGCCGTGCAGAACGAGTACAGCCTGATGCACCGCGAGCCGGAGCGCGAGGTGCTCCCGGAGTGCGAGCGGCTCGGCGTCGCCTTCGTCCCCTACTTCCCGCTCGCGAGCGGCCTGCTGACCGGCAAGTACCGACGCGGGCGGCCCGTGCCGCAGGGGACGCGGCTGGCCGGGGGCGGGCGCTTCGGCGAGCTGCTCTCCGAGCGCAACCTGGCCGTCGTGGAGGAGCTCGTGAGCTTCGCCGAGTCGCGGGGGCGCACGCTCCTCGAGCTCGCCTTCTCCTGGCTGCTCGCGCACCGCGCCGTAGCCTCGGTGATCGCCGGAGCGACGAAGCCGGAGCAGGCGCGCGCGAACGCCGCCGCCGCGGAGTGGCGCCTGACGCCCGAGGAGCTCGCCGCGGTCGACGCGATCACCGCGCCGCGCGAGGCCGGGGCGCCCCGGTGAGCGGGCCCGCGCGCGCTGCGGCGCTCCGCGTCAGCGTCCTCGATCAGGCGCCGATCGTCGAGGGCTCGACCGGCGGGCAGGCGCTGCGGAACAGCGTCGACCTCGCGCGCCTCGCCGACGCGCTCGGCTACGAGCGCTACTGGGTGGCCGAGCACCACGGCACGCCGATGCTCGCCAGCGCGAGCCCCGAGGCGCTCATCGGCCCGATCGCGATGGCGACGTCGCGCATCCGCGTCGGCAGCGGCGGCGTGATGCTGCCGCACTACAGCCCCCTCAAGGTGGCCGAGACGTTCAGCATGTTGAGCGGGCTCTTCCCGGGCCGCATCGACCTCGCGGTCGGCCGCGCCTCGGGTACGGACGCGACGACGACGTTCGCGCTCCAGCGCGACCGCCGGCAGGTGGCGCCCGACGACTTCCCGCACCAGCTCGCGGAGCTGCTCGCCTATCTGGGCGACTCACTCCCCGCGAGCCACCCGTTCGCGCGGCTCGCCGCACTCCCCGGCCTCCCCGAGCGGCCGCAACCCTGGCTCCTTGGCTCCTCGCCGCAGAGCGGCATCTGGGCGGCGGAGCTCGGGCTCCCCTACGCGTTCGCCGACTTCATCAACCCCGCCGGCGCCGAGATCGCGCGCCGGTACCGCGAGGAGTTCACGCCGTCCCCCTGGGCGAGTGCGCCGCGCGTGCTCGTCGCCCTGTGGGCGATCTGCGCCGACAGCGACGCCGACGCCGAGCGGCTGCTATCGAGCTGGGAGATGAGCTTCACGCTCTTCATGCGCGGGCAGCTCATCCCCGTGCCGCCGGTGGAGAAGGCGATTCGCTTCCTCGCCGAGGACCGCGAGCGCGCGCCCGACGGGCTGCCGATGCTCCATCGCACGCGGCGGCGGATCGTCGGCTCGCCGGCTGTGGTGCGTGGGAAGATCGAAGAGGTGGCGCGGGAGTACGGCGCGGACGAGGTGATGGTCGTGACGATCACGTACGATCACGAGGCGCGGCGGCGGTCGTACGAGCTCATCGCGGAGGCGTTCGGGCTGGTCGGGGCGGGGAGCGAGATGGCGGGGGCGGGCGGAGATCGACGAGCGTGAGTTGGATCTCATCGCCCCACGGGCCAGCGCGCTACGCCGCCGTCGGTTCAGTAGTGAGTGGAGAGTGATGAGTCGTCAGTGACGAGTGACCGGGAGTTGCGCACTCGGCGCGCATCGCGGCCCGGCCGCGGCGCGAGATACCCGTCCCCTTCCCCCGCCTAACGACACACTGCCCACATGTCCCATCCCCCACCCACCTTCGGCTCGACCACCGACCCGCTCGTCGCCGCCGACTCCGCCGAGCCGCCGTCCGGCACCCCCGAGCCCCCCGCCCGTCCCGAAGACCTCGCGCTCCACGAGGACGTCCGGCGGCTGGCCGCCACCCTCGGCCGCGTGATCCGCCGGCTCGTAGGGGAGGAGGCGTTCAGGACGGTGGAGGAGCTGCGCCGCGCCTGCCGCGCCCGCCGCCGCGGCGAGCCGGGCGCCGCCGGGCTGCGCGAGCTTCTCGCCCGCGTCGAGGCCCTCCCGCTCGAGCTCAGCGCCCTCACGGCGCGCGCCTTCACCCTCTTCTTCCTGCTCATCAACACCGCCGAGCAGGTCCAGCGCGTCCGGCGCCGCGACGCGTATCGTGGCGGGGGCGACGGCGCCGCGCCGCAGCCCGCCTCCGCGCGATGGACGATGCGTCGGCTCCGCGACGACGGGCGGACGGCGGCCGAGGTCGCGGGCGCCCTCGCGCGGCTCGACGTGCGTCCCGTGCTCACCGCGCACCCCACCGAGTCCACGCGCCGCACCTTGCTCGCGCTCCAGGCGCGCGTCGCCGAGCTCCTGCTCCGGCGCGAGGCGACGGCCGACGCCGAGCGGCCCGCGCTCGACGACGCGCTCGAGGGCGAGGTCGAGCTGCTCTGGCTCACCGCCGAGGTGCGGCACGACCGACCGTCGGTGCTCGACGAGGTGAGCACCGTGCTCTGGTATCTCGAGACGCGGCTGCTCGACGCCGGCGCCCGGGCGCACGACACGCTCGTGCGCGCCTTCGAGGCGGAGTTCGGCGAGCAGGGGAGTGCCGGCACCGCGGAGGCGCTGCGGCTCGGGGTCCCGATCCGGATCGGCACCTGGGTCGGCGGCGACCGCGACGGGAATCCCTACGTCACCCCCGAGACCACCCTCGCCGCCGCGCGGCGGGCGAGCCACGTCATCCTCGGCCGCTACCGGCAGGCGCTCGACGGGCTGATCGAGCGCCTGTCGCTCGCCGCG
>JBJMNL010000225.1:0-18823 GCA_045804285.1 Gemmatimonadaceae bacterium | reverse complement strand
TCTCGTGTGACGTGCACAGGGGAGCGGGGCGCAACTCCCGTTCCGGCCGGAGAGATCGAGGCGTGGCGTCCGCCGCCGCGGCGACACGCCGGCCGCCGCCGGTTGTGCGTCAGCATCCGCTCGCTTCGCCAGTCGACGCCCTCCCAGGCCGCGAGAGAACCGGCCTCCGCCTCCTGCGCGCCGGTCGGGCGCGGGGCGGCGAGCGCCCAGCCGAGCGTCGTGGCGAGCGCGACGGCGAGCGCGACGGCGAGCGCGGTCCAGCGATGGCGCCCGGGAGATCCGGCCGTCATTCTCCCTTCCGCATCGGGGGTGGTGGCGAGGCCTGCGGGTCGCTTCAGCTGGTGCCGGCGGTCCACCTGACGAGGAGCGGCCCGGCGCGGCTGTCACGCGGCGTGGGACGTGAGGACGGCCGCTCAGAGCCTGGCGAAGAAGTCGGGGACGTCTTCGAAGTCGCGCGGGAAGCCGCGCGGCTCTCCGAGCATCGCGTCGAGGCGCGTGGCGAGCGCCTGGTAGCCGAGCGAGCGGTAGCTCTCGAATTGTGACTCGTCGTACCACTGATCGGCGGTGGTCTGTTGCGGGAACGCGGCGTTCTCCAGCTTGTACTGGCGGACGTCCACGGTGTCGAGGGACGTCACCACCGGCTTGACCCACACGATGACGCCCTGGGCGGAGCTCCGGATCTCCTCGTCCGTCCATCCGAGCATCCGCAGGTGCGGCACCGCGTACTCGATGGTCCCGCGCGCGTAGTGCACCTCGGCGAGGCCGTCGCCCCTGGCCTTGACGAACTGGGTAACAGCGTCCGAGAACCGGATCTCGGCGCCGAAGTCGATCCGACAGCGTCGGATCGCCTCCCCCATGTCGCTGAAGCACGGCTCGACGTCGGCGCCGTCGTCGAGCACCAGGATGTAGCGGCAGCCGCGCTCGACGAGCGCGTACAGTCCCGTGTTGTCGAAGTGACCGCCGTCGGTCAGGTAGCAGTACGTGCCGAGATCGTTGGTCTGGGACAGCGCCTCCCGCAGGAGGTAGAACGGCCAGAGCCGCGGCTGCGGCTCGAACCAGCGCCCCTTGTTCGGCGTCGGCGCCCAGAGACCGAGTCGCACGTTGAAGAGGGCGAGCAGCAAGGCGAGCGCGGAGCTGACCGACTTCGAGCCCATGTTCGTGCTCACCGCCGCGCCCGACGTCGCCACCGCGGTACCGAGCGACAGCGTGCCCCCCATGTAGTCCGCGGTCCAGTGATAGCCCGTACGCGCCGACCCGCACACCTCGCTCGACATCGTGAACGGCGCGGCGTACCGCTGGGCCGTCGACAGGTCGCGCCCTCCCACCAGGTTGAGCGTCGTGTTGATGACGTGCACGGGTCCGCCGCGCAGGTGTGTCCCGAGCTCCGCCAGCCTCAGGTCGTCGTGGGCGGCCGTCTCGGTGATCGACACGTCTCTGCGCTCGGTGGCGTTGGAGGCGCCGAGGTACGCGCGCACGAGTCGCGCCTTGTAGAAGTTGTGGAGCGCGATCAGGTTCGGGTCCGCCATCCACCCGAGCCCGACGACGCCGCCGACGAGGAAGCCGGCGAGGCCGACGCCGAGGATGGTGAGGGCCGTCGCGCCCGAGTCGTGCGGCCGGTGGTGGAGCACGAGCAGCGCTCCGCAGATCAGCGCGGCCATCGCAACGAGCGCCACGGCGCGGTCGCTGTCGCTCCTGGCGAGAGCGAAGTCGGCCGCGAGAAAGGTGACGCAGAAGAAGGCGCCGGCGATCACCAGGCCAGGCACCATCCCGTCGGCGACCGCCCCTCCCGGTGATACGCCGCGCAGGTGGGGCCAGAGCCACGCCGCGACGAGCATCTCGGCGGTGAGCGTCGCGGCCAACAGGCGCGCGAGCGACCAGGCCCGGCCGCGCCCGGCCTCGACCTCCGTTCGTCGGAGCTCGGCGATCACGCGAGTCGATTCGGCGAACGCCTCCTCGAGCTTCGCCCGTGCATCCCTGAGCTTGCGCTCGGCGATCTCGATCCCCGAAGCGTACAGCTGGAGCGGGTCGGGGCCCTCGGCGTGCTTTCGCAGCCAATCGACTCTGTTGGTCAGCCAGCCGATCTCGCGTCGCAACTCTCTTCGCCGCTCTCTGGCTCGTCCGAGCTGCTTCTGCAACCCCTCGGCGCGCGCGCGGACGGGACCGGCGGCGAACGCCCGCGTCATGATGCTCGCATGGCGGCCGTCGGGCATCGTCGTGCGGAGACGGAGCGCCGCCAGAAGACCGGCGAGCGCGAGCGCGGCCATCGGTCCGGCCGGGGACCAGTCGCTCCCCCAATCGGCGCGGGACCGCACGTGGTCCAGAAGCGGGAGACCGCGCGCGATGTTCGCAACGGCGGGGTCGGCGAGGACCACGGTGCCCGCCAGAATGAGCAGGACCGCGACCGAAAGGCCGATGACGACCCGCGGGCGCCACCGCTCGGCCCCCGCGGCGCCACGGGTCGCCGACGCCCAGTACTCGTGGAGCGCGTAGACGCCTAGCAGCGCCGTCCCGACCAGGGCCGCCCGGACGACTCTGGTCGACTCGATCGCCGACGGCGTCGTGTCGAGCGACCAGGCGGGCGCCGTGTCGGGCGACCAGGTGGGCATCGTGGCGTACAGCCAGCGCCCGAGGGTCGCGGCCGCGACGACGAGCACCGCGAGGACGAGGACCGGCGCCGCGGCCATGACGACCCGCGTCACCGTGGTGGGCTTCTCGATCGCCGCATCCTTGCCTTTCGCCGTCGGCCCCGAGCGGATCACGGTGAACAGCCCGCTGCCCAGCGAGAGCGCGAGCGCGGTCCAGCCTCCCGCCACGCGGGTGGCACGGGCGACCGTCCCCGCCGCCGGGTCGAACAGGTACCAGTAGAGCTCGTGCCCGAACCCCGCGACGAGGAGGAGGGTCAGGCCCGCGACCGTGCCGACGAGTACGCGCGCGTGCCAGCGGACGATCGTGTTGCGCACGCGGTCGCGCGGCACTCGCTCCGCGGCGCCACGAGCCCGCGCGTTGGCCAGTGACGCGCGCAATGGCGGCCACAACCCGAGAAGGAGCACGAGCAGCGCGCAGCCGGCCCCGATCCGGAACCAGAACGACGCGCGGAAGTGCTCGAGCCAGTGCCTCGGCGACCCGTCGATGTGCACCCCCGCGGGGCCGCTCACCGCGAACGTGAGCACCAGGCCGATGATCACTGTCGCGAACCCCGCCAGCGTGGGCGCGACTTCCCCCGTTCCGTACAGCATCCAGAGGACCGTAAGCGCGACCACGACGAGTAGGGCGGCGAGCGCCGGCTTCAGGATCTCGTCGAGGCGTTGGCGGAGCACCTCCGCGTGCGGGACGAACCCGGCGTCGTCCGTGACGGCGCCGTCCAGCCCCGCCACTCGCGAGCCGCCCCGGGGGCGGAGGCCCGCGCCGACGCGGACGCTGTCGATCCAGGCGGCGTCGGCCTGGCGCGCGTTGAGGCACGACTCCGTGCCGACGACGCGGACGTGGCCGGATGAGCCGACCCATGGGACGGTCGTCCCCGGGGCGCGGCCGGCGAGCCAGGCGGTATCCGTGGAGATCGAATCGGGGAGGCTGCACGCGAAGGCGTACGCCGTCGCGCGATTCGAGGCGAAGTAGAGCTGTGCGAGCAGCATCGCCGCCAGGAGCAGCGGCAGCAGGATGAGCCACGTCAGGACGAGATTGCGCGACACGACGGTGATCGCCCGCCACGTGTCGCCGCTGAGCGCGCCCTTCCGCGGCGTCAGGTAGTTCGAGAAGAGGCGAAGATGGTGGATCGGATCGTTGAGCCAGGCGCTGCGCGAGCCGTCGGGCGTCTCGGCGGGGAGGTTCAGGCGCGCGGACTGCTGCGGGTCGTTCTTCCGATCGAGGAGCGTCGCCGGAAAGCGGTCGGGCTCCAATCGCTCGTCGGCGGGGAACAGTCCGTCGCGCGCGGTGCGCGCCGGGCGCGAGAGCCACGCGCTCCACCAGCCCCCGGTGTAGCCGCCGCCCGAGACGGTGGACAGATAGTCGAAGACCCAGAGCAGGCGTCGCTCGCCGAGGGCCTGCAGCACGCCGAGCGCGAAGGTCGCGCTCCGGATGCCGCCGCCCGACAGTGCGAGCCCCGCCAGCGACGCCCGCGGATCCGGCTCACTCTCGAGCGCCTCCCGCTCCGACGCGGGGAGCGACTCCAGCGCTCCCCGACGCTCCCGGACCGTATCGCTCATTCGCGCCGCCACGCGCGGGGCTCGTCCGCGCCGGGACCCGAGGGCCGATGGGTGACGCGGCGCCAGAGGCGCGCGAGACGCGCCAGAAACGCGGGAGCCGGCGCTTCGCCAGAACGCGTCGCTCCGGGAGTAGGCCCCGACGCCGCGTCGCCCGGCGTGGTGCCGGTGGCAGGGTGATTCAGGCGGTATCGACGGACGCGAACCGCCTCTCGCTCGGCCGCCAACGCCGCCTGACGAGAGAACGGCTCTTCAGAGAACGGCTCTTCAAGGAGCCGGGAGCCGCGCCCGGCCGCCGCCTCGGCCAGCGCCGCTTGCGCCGTGGAGCGCTCGTCGGGACCCCGGGCGCGCGAGCCGAGCCGGACGTGGGTCGGCTCCTGCGGCTCCTGCTCCGACACTCGTTCGGCTGCTCGTTCCTGCGTGCCATGCGCCGCTCTGCGCGAGGGTGCGTCGTCATCGCGCGGCGGACCACTCGCCATGCGCCACCTCCGGGATCGCCGGACGACGGTTGGACCTCGACGGCGCTAGCATATTCCCGGTGGGAGCTCCACGCAACGGACGTTTGCCGACGAGGAGACGCTGGCGGCACGTGGTGAGACACATGGTCGCAGTTCGTGACAGGCACGTGGCGCGCCCCCCCTCTCATCGCTCGACGCGGATCTCGCGGCCGCCGCTCGCGCCCATGATCTCCTCGAGGACCGCGACGTCCTCCTCGGCCCGCGTCCGGACGACGAGCAGGATCGCCGATGCCGCCTCCGCCGCGCGGGCATGGCGACGGCTCGGCCGGCGGCGCCGGAGCGCGCCGAAGAGCGCGCCGAGCAGCGCTCCGGCGACCGCGCCGAAGTTGGGGCCGAGCAGCTGCACCAGCGCCGTCGTGCCCGGCGGATTCTCGCCCGGCATCGCGATGATGGCGAGCGACAGGATGGCGGCCGCGATCAGCCCCGCGAGCCCTCCCCTCCCTGCATACCGGAACACCTCGCGGCCCGGCGCGCGCGCGCCGCCCGGATAGAAGCGCTCCGCCGCCTCGCGCGACACGACGACTTCGATGAGGTCGCGCGGCACGCCCGCCACCTCGAGGCGCAGCAGCGCGTCGTTCACCGCGTCGCGCGTCTCGTACAGCGCGGTGACGGCGAGCGGCTCGAGCAGCCCGCGCCTCCCGCGCTTGCCGCGCACGCCCGCGGTCACGACCTCGTCGATCGTCGTCATGGCACACCACCCTTCGGCGCCGCGGCGCCCGCGGCACGCTCCACCCCGCCGCCGCGGTGCTCCGCCCTGAGCTCCTCCGCCGTCCACGGCTTGCGCTGCCCGGTCGCGCTCCGGCGGGCGGCGACGAGCGCGGTGTCGACCGGCGGGGCGTTGTTCGGCCGCCACTGGCGGATGTAGGTCGCGACGGCGGCGATCTCCTGGTTCGACAGCTGGTCGCGCCACGCCGGCATCGCGCCGTTGAACGGCTGTCCGGCCACCTGCACCGGCCCCTGCATGCCGTCGAGGATGATGTCGGTCGGGATCTCGGGGGGCCCGGTCTCCCACTCGGAGCCGACGAGCGGGGGGAACGCGCCGGGCATGCCCTTGCCGTCCGCCTGGTGGCAGGCCTGGCAGCGTGCGATGTAGAGCTGCTTTCCGGCCCGCAGCGGATCGAGGGCGGCGGTCGCCGCCTTCTCCTGCGCCTCGCGGGCGATCGACGGCTCGCGCCCGGCGAGCGCGATGTGGGTGGCGGTGTCGAAGGATCCGCCGTAGCGCCCCAGGTACCATCCGCCCCAGAAGATCGCGAGGATGGCGCCGGTCCAGAGCCACCACGGCGCCGGCTCGCGCCCCTCCTCGGGGTCGCGCGGCTCGCGGGCGATCGCCCGGTGCAGCTGCTCGACGTCGGGCTCCAGGTCGAGCGGCTGCTCGCGCTCCGACGGCGGCGGGGGCGGCGCCCGTCGCGGGCCCCCCGGGAGGGTGGAGTCGTCGCTCATGTCGCCGCTCATGTCGCCGCTCACGGCATCGCGCGCGCGGCGCCCCCGCCGGCGGCCATCGCCGGCCGGCGCGCGGGTGTTACCGGGTAGTCGCGCTTGAGCGAGAGCAGATAGTCGACGAGCGCCACCGCGTCGGGTCCGGCGACGACGACCTTGCCGCGCGGCGGCGCGTACCTGCCGGCGACGTTCACCACGCGGTCGCCCGGCTCGAGCGTCGCCGAGTCCCTGATCGCGAACATGTACGGGAACGACGGCATGATCGACCAGGGGGTGACGGAGCGCGGCTGGTAGAGGTGGATCAGGTGCCAGTTGGCGTCGGGGAGCCGGATCCCGACGTTGAGCAGGTCCGGCCCGGTGCGCATCGTCCCGACGAGATACGGCCGGTCGTACACGAAGTCCGCGGGCACCGACGCACGCGTGCCCCACCCGCGGTCGACGTCCGTGGTGTACGCCGGATCGCGCACCTGCTGCGAGTGGCAGTACAGGCAGCCGTTGGCGATGTACACGCCGCGCCCGCGCATCTGCTCGGCGGTGTACGGGGCGAGCTGCGGCGGCGGCCGCACGTCGTCGAGCATGAGCCGCGGCACGACGACGAGCACGAGCGACGCGAAGGTGACCGTCGCCAGGGCGCCGAGCAGCAGGAGCCAGGTGCGCGTCATCGCGCCGGCCCCCCGGCGATCTCCACCTCCACCCCCTCCTCGGGCGCGTAGAGGATCGGCCGCGCCTCGTGGAACGGCGGCAGCTCGCGCGCCGACACCCTGCCGCGCACCATCCGGACGTAGTGCCAGGCGAAGACGAAGTGGCCGGTGGTGAGGATGATCCCGGCCAGCGACCGCGCCCACAGCCCGGGGAGCGTCACCTCGACCGAGCGCCGGAAGGGGACCTGCGGGTCGAGCATCGCCAGCCCCTGGAGCACGCCGACGGTCGTGAGCGG
Organism: Gemmatimonadaceae bacterium; assembly: GCA_045804285.1. GTDB lineage: Bacteria > Gemmatimonadota > Gemmatimonadetes > Gemmatimonadales > Gemmatimonadaceae > DATMHT01. Next base: position 11,732 of record JBJMNL010000225.1, on the reverse strand, counting down.
GATGACATAGAGGGCGATGCCGCCGAGCACGAGCCAGAAGTGCCAGGTGATCAGTCGCGCGCTCGGCCACTCCCGCAGCACGACCCGCGGCATGATGTAGTAGATCGAGCCGAAGAGCACGAACGTCACGAAGCTGTAGAGCCCGACGTGCGAGTGGGCGATCGTCCACTCGGTGAAGTGCGTGACGCGGTTCACCTCGCGCAACGCGGTGAACATCCCCTGCAGCGACACCGCCGTGTAGGCGATGGCGCCGAGCACGACGAAGCGCAGCGTCGGGCTGTAGCGGAGCGCGCCGAATCGGCCGACCATCGTCATGTGGTGGTTCACCGCCACCGCGAGCACCGGGATGATCATCAGCCCGCTGGCGACGATCGACGTCGTGATCATCCACTCCGGCACCGGACCGCCGATGAGGTGGTGCATGCCGTTCAGCGCGTAGAAGAACGCCAGCGTCCAGAAGCCGAGCAGGGAGAGCTGGTAGCTGTGGATCGGCCGGCCCAGCACCTTCGGGATGAAATAGTAGGCCGCGCCGAGGCTGACCGCGGTGAGCCAGAGGCCGAGCGCGTTGTGGGCGTAGAACCAGTTCGTCGCCGCCGATTCGGTGCCGGTCCAGGTGGGCCAGTTCCCGATGATGAAGATGACCGGGAACCAGACGTAGCTGGCCATGATGTACCAGACAGACACGTAGAGGTGGTCCACCTCGCGGGCGGCGAGCGTCGTCAGCAGCGAGATCCCCACCAGTCCGCCACCGACGACGAGCCAGGGGTCGGCGATGAAGCGGGGCATCTCGAGCCACTCGAGCCCGTCGTTCCTGCCGCTGAGAATCGACACGATGCCGAAGACGAGGCCGACGTTCCAGAGCCCGATCCCGACCTGCGCGAGCCAGCCGAGCCGGAGCTCCGTGTGGACGAGCCGCGGCATCATCCAGAGCGACACCCCGATCATCGCCATCGACGCCCACCCGTAGACCATGGCGTTGAGGTGCGACGGGCGGAGGCGTCCGAACGTCAGCCAGCCGCTCTGATTCAGCCAGTCGGGGAGATGCATCTTGATGCTCGTCACGTCCCCGAAGACGGAGCCGATGAGGAGCCAGGTGATGGCCGAGCCGAAGGCGAGCAGCACCGGCCCGCGGCTCGACGCGTCGGCGCGCAGCCGCAGGTCGAGCTCGGCGCGCGTGACCTGGTGCGCCGCGGGGGGAACCCCGGGGATCGCGCTCATGGCGGGCCGCCCCCCCACTCGCCAGGCGATGGGGGGATGGGCGCTCCGAACTCGCGGGCGCGCTCGGCGCGCTGCGCGGGCGTCTCCCACGGCCGCTCCACCCTGTAGTCGCGAGGGTCGAGGATCACGCGGGCCTGAGCGCGCAGCGCGCGGAAGTGGCCGGCTCGCCAGGCCCAGGCGAAGACGGCGAGCGCGAGCAGCCCCAGGCCGAGGCCGGTGAGGACCACGGCGAGCGATGAGGGGAACATCGGTCCCGGTCCGCGTGAGGTCGCGACCGTCGCGCGCCCTCGACGAGCGCGTGGGCCACGATCGAGCCGACCCGCGTCGGGTCGACCCGCGTCGTGCGCGCAGGAACCCATGCCGCGCCGCATCAGCCGGCCGCGCGGGCACGACACCGCGATCGCGGGGCCGATCTGCAAGTCGCGCTCCCGACGTCGCTCGACGAGCCGATGTGCGCTGCTCCGGCTCCCCCCGATCGGCACTGACGAGGGCGCTACCGCGCAGCGCCTGCCTGACGAGGGCGCTGTCGCGCGGCGCACGCCTCCGCGACGCGGCGCGCGGCGGACTCGCGCCGCGCGCGCACGCGGGCATGTGGTGTGCTGCCGCACGACCGCTGCATTCACCGCGGAATCTGCACGGGCATCACCAGCGTCGGGCCTCGCGCTTCACCGTGGGCCCAAGGGGGAGACAATGGGAGCATCGATGCAACGAGGGGGAGATGGCGGCGGGGCGGGTATGGATCGCACCGCGGGCACCGGCGGCGCACAATCACACGCCGGCTCGGCGATGGGCGGCCGGCGGCAGGAGGGGCGGGGTCGAACGCGCGACGGCGAGGGACTCGCCAACGCGCTCGGCTGGTTCAGCATCGGGCTCGGCATCGCGCAGCTCACCGCGCCGCGCCGCGTCGCGCGTCTGATCGGCATCGAGGAGAGCGACCGCACCAACACCGTGATGCGCGCCGTCGGCCTGCGCGAGATCACCGCCGGTGTGGGCCTCCTCTCGAAGCAGCGCCCGACGCCCTGGGCGTGGACGAGGGTGGCGGGGGACGTGATGGACCTCACGCTCCTCAGCCGGGCGCTCACGTCGAGCAGCCGGGAGCGCGATCGGACGGCGAGCGCCACCGCGGCCGTGGTCGGCATCACCGCGCTCGACGTCTACTGCGGCGGGCGGCTGGCCCGCGGTCCACAGATCGCCACGCGCGGCCGGGCAGCGGCCCGTGGCGCCGTGGTGACGAGGGCCATCACCGTCAACCGCCCGGTGGAGGAGGTCTACCGGTTCTGGCGCGACTTCCAGAACCTCCCGCGCTTCATGCGCCACGTCGAGCGCGTGGACGTGATCGACGACCGCCGCACCCACTGGCGGGCCAGGGCGCCCGGCGGCGCGACGGTGGAGTGGGACGCCGAGACCGTCGACGACCGGCCGAACGAGCTGATCGCCTGGCGCTCGCTCGGGAACGCGGACGTGCACAACGCCGGCTCGGTGCGCTTCCGGCCGGCCCCGGGCGGTCGCGGCACCGAGGTCATCGTCACGATGGAGATGGCCGCGCCGGGCGGCGCGGTCGGCAAGACGCTCGCCAAGCTCACGCGCCTCGCCCCCGAGAAGATGATGTCGGACGACCTGCTCGCCTTCAAGCAGGTGATGGAGGTCGGCGAGGTGGTGCTGTCCGACGCCACCGCGGTCCCGGGCCCGCACCCGGCGTATCCGCCGGAGCAGCAGGTGCAACAGGGACGGTCCGCCCGGCAGGAGCAGCCGGCACGGAGATGACGGCCCCGGAACGGTCGACCCGCGCGCCACGAGGGGCCGCGGTCCCGGTCCCGCCACGGCAGAGCAGACAGGAGGAGTGATGAAGGCGACTTGCTGGATGGGTAAGCAGAATGTCGAGGTGCGCGACGTCCCGGACCCCCAGATCCTGAACTCGCGCGACGCGATCGTGAAGATCTCGTCGACCGCGATCTGCGGCTCGGACCTGCACCTCTTCAACGGCTTCGTCCCGAGCATGGAGCGCGGCGACGTCCTGGGGCACGAGTTCATGGGCGAGGTCGTCGAGGTCGGACGCGGCGTGCGGAACCTCAACGTCGGCGACCGCGTGGTGGTCCCCTTTCCTATCGCCTGCGGCAACTGTAACGCCTGCCGCGCCGAGACGTACTCGCTGTGCGAGAACTCGAACCCCAACGCGTGGATGGCGGAGAAGCTGTGGGGGCACTCCGCCGCGGGGATCTTCGGCTACTCGCACATGCTCGGCGGGTTCGCGGGGGGCCAGGCGGAGTTCGCGCGCGTGCCGTTCGCCGACGTCGGCCCGATCAAGGTCGACGGCGACCTCTCCGACGAGCAGGTGCTCTTCCTCTCCGACATCTTCCCGACCGGCTACATGGGGGCGGAGATGTGCGACATCCAGCCGGGCGCCGTGATCGCCGTGTGGGGCGCCGGCCCGGTCGGGCAGTTCGCAATCGCCAGCGCGCTGATGCTCGGCGCCGAGCGCGTGGTCTCCATCGACCGCTTCCCGTACCGGCTGCAGATGGCGACCGAGCGCGCCGGCGCGACCGACACGATCAACTACGAGGAGGTGGACAGCGTCCTCGACGAGCTCAAGGAGCTGACCGGCGGCCGCGGTCCCGACGCGTGCATCGACGCGGTGGGCATGGAGTCGCACACGCACGGTCCGGAGTACGCCTACGACCGCACGAAGCAGGCGCTGGGCCTCGAGACTGATCGCCCGATCGCGCTGCGGCAGGCGATCATGGCGTGCCGCAACGGAGGCACGGTGTCGGTGATCGGCGTCTACGGCGGGTTCATCGACAAGTTCCCCGCCGGCTCCATGATGAACCGGGCGCTGACCATCAGGACCGGACAGTGCCACGTGCAGCGCTACATGCGCCCGCTGCTCGAGCGCGTGCAGCGGGGCGAGATCGACCCAAGCTTCGTCGTCACGCACCGGCTGCCGCTCTCGGAGGCGCCGCGCGGCTACGACATGTTCGTGAACAAGCTGGACAACTGCGAGAAGGTCGTCCTCAAGGCGTGAGCGGGCAGGGCGTGAGGGGAGCGGCGCGGGCGATCGGCAGCTGGATCGTCCGCGCCGCGCCCGTCTCGAGCGACACGACGGTCGTGCCGACGAGCGAGTCGAACGGGTAGAGCGCGCGGTAGTCGCTCGTGTGCGGCGTGAAGTCGCCCGACCCGGCCCCTTCCCGCTCAGCTCTGGCGCGGTCGATCGTCGCGCGTCGGGCGCCGCTCCACGACCTCCCCGTCCACCACCTCCTCCTCGACGATGACCTCTTCCCCCTCCGGCGCGGCGGCGCCTTCCGCTCCGCCGCGGTCGCGCGACAGGTACGGCGAATCTTCGCGGCCGGCCCGCCGCCGTCCCCAGAAGCGCCGGTGGTCGAAGAGGCCACCCTCGCGCGTGTCCGCGAGACGCGTGGCGGGCTCGTAGAACTGGCGCATCTCGCGCTCCTGCGCCGGCGTGGGCGCCGCGCGGCGCGTGGTGCGCGGCGCGCCACCGACCCCGGCCTTCGGCAGCCGATCGACGACCACGGCGTCATCCTTCTCGTCCAGCCGCGCCGCGCCCACCGGGATGAGCACCCACGTGTCGTCGTCGGTACCGGCCGCGTCGCGATCGACCTTCACCTCGAGGTAGCGCACGGTGAGGTCGGTGGTATCGACGACCAGGTCGTCCACCTTGCCGACCTTCCGGCCGTCCGGGAGCCTGACCGACCACCCCCGAATGTCGAGCTCGCGATCGGCGATCGTGAAGTCGCGGAGGTCGCCCAGATGGGTGAGTACTCCCGGCTCCGCCGTGGCGTCGTCGTCCTTGGGTACGACTCGAATCTCGTTGGGGTCCATGATGTCGTCCCTCCTCTGCTGTGGCGCGTCCCGCCGCGGTCGGCGTCGCCTCGCGCCGGATGGCGCTCCCCCGCAAGAAGCGTGGGCGGACGTACCGTCGCGCGCGGCCGCGCCCCTCAGTCCACCGCCCGCTGGTACTGCTTCGGCCACGCCAGCGCGACCCCGAGCCGCTGCGCCGCGTGCAGCGGCCAGTACGGGTCGCGCAGGAGCTGTCGCGCCAGGAGCACGACGTCGGCGCGCCCCGAGCGGATGCTCTCGTCGGCCTGCTCGGGGGCGGTGATGAGGCCGACGGCGCCGGTGGCGATCCCGGCCTCCCGCCGGATGCGCTCGGCGAAACCGGTCTGGTAGCCCGGCACGGCAGCGATGCGCACGCCGGGAACGGCGCCCCCCGACGAGCAGTCCACCAGGTCCGCGCCGCGCTCGCGCAGCAGCCGCGCGAGCATCACCGACTGGCCGAGGTCCCAGCCGCCCTCCACCCAGTCGGTAGCGGAGATCCGGACGAAGAGCGGCAGCTCCGCCGGCCAGACGGCGCGCACCGCCTCCACCACCTCGAACGTCAGGCGCACCCGCCCCTCGAACGAGCCGCCGTACTCGTCCGTCCGCCGGTTGCTCAGGGGCGAGAGGAACTGGTGCAGCAGGTAGCCGTGCGCGGCGTGCACCTCGACCACCTGGAATCCGGCCGCCAGCGCGCGGCGCGCCGCGTCGGAGAACGCGGCGACGACGCGACGGATCCCCGCCGCGTCGAGCGCCGCCGGCACGGGATCGCCGTCGCGGAACGGAATCGGGCTCGGCGCTACCGGCAGCCAGCCGCCCTCCTCGGGCGGTACGTATCGCCCCCCAACCCACGGCGGCGCCGTGCTCGCCTTCCGCCCGGCGTGCGCGAGCTGGATGCCCGCGGCGGCCCCATGCTCGACCAGGAAGCGGGTGAGGCGGGCGAGGCCCTCCACGTGGGCGTCGCTCCAGACGCCGAGATCCTGCGGCGAGATGCGCCCCTCCGGGGTCACCGCCGTCGCCTCCGAGATCACGAGTCCGGCGCCGCCGACGGCGCGGCTGCCGAGGTGCACGAAATGCCAGTCGTTCGCGAAGCCGCCGACGCTCGAGTACTGGCACATCGGGCTGACGACGACGCGGTTCCGCAGCACCAGGCCGCGGAGACGGAGGGGCGTGAAGAGGCCGGGGGCCTCGCCGGGCGCGGTAGCGGTCGCGTCGGGACGAGCGGGCTGGCGGCGTGTGCTCATGGTGGTCGCGTGGTGGTCGGAGACCAGTGGCGCGGTCAAGGAGCGTTCCACTCGCCGCCGCGGACGCGGCCAGGCGGGAGCGCGCCTGTATCGCGGTTGCGGAGCCGCGCGCGCGCGGGTTCCTTGTTGTCGCCCCTGCCCCATCGGCCCTCCGGAGAACGCGCATGCTCGTGCTGATCGGCATCCTCATCGTCGTCGTCGGATTCCTCCTGCGGCTCAACCCGCTGCTCGTCGTCACCTGCGCCGGGCTCGCGACGGGGCTGGCGCGCGGGCGCCCGCTCGCCGACGTCGTCGCCGCGCTCGGCCGCGCCTTCGTCGAGAACCGCTTCGTGGCGATCGCCTGGCTCGTGCTGCCGGTGATCGGGCTGCTCGAGCGCGCCGGCCTCAAGGAGCACGCGCGCACGCTCGTCGCCCGCGTCCACGCGGCGACGACGGGCCGCGTCCTCCTCGCCTACTTCGCGATCCGTCAGGTGACCTCCGCGCTGGGGCTCACCTCGCTCGGCGGACACGCGCAGATGGTGCGGCCGCTGGTGGCGCCGATGGCCGAGGGCGCCGCCGAGCACCGCTTCGGCGCCCTGCCGGACGAGACCCGCCACGAGATCCGCGCGAACGCGGCCGCGGTGGACAACGTCGCCTTCTTCTTCGGCGAGGACATCTTCATCGCCATCGGCTCCATCCTGCTCATCAAGGGATTCCTCGAGCAGAACGGCATCGTCATCGAGCCGATCCGGCTCGCCCTCTGGGCGATTCCCACCGCCGTCGCGGCGCTCGCGATCCACGCCTCGCGCCTCCTGCTCCTCGACCGCCGGCTCGAGCGCCGGCTCGGCCGGCAGGCCGCGCGCGAGCTCGCGCCCTCGGCCGAGGGCGCGAAATGATCGGGCTCGAGGCCGTCTACGCACTGATGGGTGCGCTCACCGCCGGCGTCGCGCTGGTGAACCTGCGCGACGCGAGCAACCCGAGGCGGTACAACAACGCGCTCTTCTGGGGGCTGTGGGCGGTGACGTTCCTCGCCGGCTCGCGCCTCCCCGACCTCGTCTCCGGCATCCTCCTGATCGCCATGGTGCTCGTGGCGAGCGTCGGCAAGCTCGGGCAGGGGCGCGCCGCCACGACCAGCGGCGCCGAGCGCGAGGCGAGCGCGCGCCGGTGGGGGAACCGGCTGTTCGCCGTGGCGCTCGTCGTCCCCGCCGTCACCCTGCTCGGCACGCTCACCCTGAAGCGCCTCCACTTCGGTGGCGCGCCGCTCGTGGACCCGAAGCAGGTCACCCTGATCTCGCTCGGCCTGGCGACCGTCGCGGCACTCGTGGTGGCGATCGCCGTGCTGCGCCCACCCCTCCGCGCGCCGCTCCGGGAGGCGCGGCGGCTGCTCGACGCCGTCGGGTGGGCGGCCGTGCTGCCGCAGATGCTCGCCGCGCTCGGCGCCCTCTTCGCCCTCGCCGGCGTCGGGCAGGTGGTCTCCGGGCTGCTCGGGCGGTGGGTGCCGCTCGACCGCCCGCTCGTGGCGGTGACGACCTACACCGTCGGCATGGCGCTCTTCACCATGATGATGGGGAACGCCTTCGCCGCCTTTCCGGTGATGACGGCGGCCGTCGGGCTTCCCGTCATCGTGCAGCGCTTCGGCGGCGACCCGGCGGTGATGGCGGCGATCGGGATGCTCTCCGGCTTCTGCGGCACGCTGATGACGCCGATGGCGGCGAACTACAACGTCGTCCCGGCGGCGCTGCTCGAGCTCCCCGACGAGCACGCGGTCATCCGCGTCCAGGCGCCGACCGGGCTCCTGCTGCTCGCCGTGAACACGACGCTCATGTACCTGCTCGTCTTCCGGCGCTGAGGCGGGAACGAGCGACCATCCCGCGTCCCCCGCGTCGCCCGCCGCGCGCCTCCCGCTCCCGCCGTCCACGCCCCCGTGAGACGCCCGCCAGGCTCGGTCCGGGGTACGCGCCTTGCCCGGACAGGCCGTGGCATCGAGCCGGAGCGGACGCAGTGATCAGTCTCATAGAGAACGGAGAGGTGTACGCGCCGGAGCACCGCGGGCGCCAGTCGGTGCTGCTGCTCGACGGCAAGATCGCGAAGGTCGGCGCCGTCGACCGGCGCGCCGCCGAGGCGCTCGGCGTCGAGTGCGAGGTGATCGACGCCTCGGATTGCATCGTGTGCCCCGGCCTCATCGACCCGCACGAGCACATCCTCGGCGGGAGCGGCGAGCGAGGCTTCGGCTCGATGACGCCGGAGATCTTCCTCGAGGAGATCGTCCGCTTCGGCTTCACCACCGTCGTCGGCTGCCTGGGCGTGGACGTGACGATGAAGAACATGCCCGCGCTGCTCGCGAAGGCGAAGGCACTGCGCGAGGACGGCATCGACGCCCACGCCTGGACCGGGGGCTACCACGTGCCGCCGGCGAGCATCACGCCGTCCGTCCGCGACGACATCCTCTTCATGGCGGAGATCATCGGCGTCGGGGAGATCGCCATCTCCGACAAGCGCGGCACGGACCCCGACGGGCGGCAGCTCGCGAAGGTCGTGCACGACGCGTACGTGGGCGGGATGCTCGCCCGGAAGTGCGGCCGCACGCACTTCCACGTCGGCGAGCGTGACGGGCGGCTCGCCCCGCTGCGCGACCTCGTCGAGAACTTCACCGTGGAGCCGGGCTGGCTCTACGCCACGCACGTGGAGCGCGACGAGCCGCTCATGCGCGAGGCGATCGAGCTGGCGCGGGCGGGGGCGTACGTCGACATCGACGTCGTCGAGGAGGACCTGCCGCGCTGGCTGCGCTTCTATCTCGACAACGACGGCGACCCCGGGCAGCTCACCGTGTCGTCGGACGCGGCGATCGCGAGCCCGCGCACGCTCTACGAGCAGCTCCGCGCCGCGGTGCGCGAGCACCACTTCCCGCTCGAGCTGGTGCTCTCGCTCGCCACCGCGAACACCGCGCGCGTCCTCGGCCTCGAGCGGCAGGGGACGCTGGACCCGGGCAAGGAAGGGGACGTGCTCGTGCTCGAGCGCGGCTCGCTCGAGGTGGTCCACGTCAGGAGCCGCAGCGGCTGGCTGGTGCGCGACGGCGCGCTCGCGAAGCGCTCCGGCTGGCTCGAAGGGAACAAGCGCGCGTTCCACCTGGAGGGGAGCGAGGCCCCGGCGGGCGACGCCGCGCCGGCGACGGAGCTGGCGGAGGCCGGCCGCTGACGGCGCGACGGCGCGTCAGCGGGCGGGCGCGTCCGGCGCGCGGCGCGCGGGGGCGGACCGCTCGCGGGCGATGTAGTCGGCGAGCCGCGCCAGGTGGGTGTAGCCGCTCCGGAACACCGGGTCGAGCGGGAGCGAGGAGCTCATCCGGCGGTATCGCCCCATGACGCGGAGGAGGTGCCCGACCGACGTCCCCTCGTGCTCGTGCACGCGGGCGAGCAGCGGCGTCGCCAGCGCCCGGATCGCCGCGGCGCCGAAGAAGAGCACGTAGTACGGCAGGAGTCGCGACGCGCCGTGCAGGGGCGGATGGAGCGCCAGCGCGCTGGCGACGACGCCGCCCACGACCGGCGCCGCCGCCTGCGACGACGCGTACGCCGCGCCGAAGTTCGCGAGATAGCTCGGCCGCGCGGCGGGCGGCGCCACCTTGAGCACGAGCATGTTCACGGTGTTGTCGAACGCCGAGCCGGCGAGCCCCGAGAAGAGGTGGATCGGGACGAGCAGCCAGAGGCGGGTGTCGGAGACGAGCAGCCAGAGCAGCGGGACGAGGGTGAGGAGATAGGTGCTCGCCCGCAGCACGGTCTTCGCGCCGAAGTGATCGGCGAGCCGGCCCCAGTACGTGGCGGAGATGGTGGCCGCGAGGGTGGCGAGCGCGGCGAGCAGCGTCACCGCCAGGAAGGAGAGCCCCAGCTCCTGGAGCATCACGACCGTGAAGAACGGGGCGACGAGCCCGATGCCGACCCCCCACGCGATCCCGAAGCCGGCGAGGGGGCGGAAGTTGGCGTCGCGGACCGGCACGGCGAGCGCCTGCCGTAGCGTCGGCCCGGTGGCGCGGCTCTCGTGGCGCCGCGGCGACGGGACGCACCGGAGAAACGCGAGCCCCAGCAGCCCGAACGCGGTGCCGATCGCGAAGAGGACGCCGAACGGCCTGACGTCGCGCGCCGCGCCGGCGCCGTGGGCCTCGCGCCAGCGGTCCAGCGCGAACGCGGCGACGAGGCCGGCGACGAGCCCCACGATCCCCATGATGCGGTTCCGTCGCGCGAAGAAGGCGCCGCGCACGGCGGGCGGGACCAGCTCCGCCATCCACGTGAGGAATGCGAGCTCGTACACCGAGCCGGCGAGCACCGAGAGCGCGACCACGAGCGTGAGCGCGAGCATCCGCGCCGCGTTCGACAGCGGGGCGAACGGGAGCAGCGCCGCGCCGAGCAGCACCACGCGGCCGGCTACGGCGCTCCGCACGCCGGAGCCCTTCCAGTCCCCGTGCTTCTCGACGCGCCACGAGGTGTAGAGTTGGCTCAGCTTCACCGTCAGCGGCAGCGCGGCGAGGATGCCGATCGCGGCCGGCGTGGCGCCGAGGGCGAGCGCGTAGCCGGTGAGGAACGCGCCCCCCGTCAGTTGGCCGAAGACCGCCTCGCAGGCGCCGTCGAGGCTGACCAGTGCCTCGATGTCGTGCAGCCGGACGGCGCCGCGCGTCCAGAGGGAGGCTTGTTCAGGATGGCGCTCCGTATCGGGCGCCGTCGTCGTCCGCGGTCGATCCATCGTGAGGCGTCCCGTGTAGAGCGAGCCTCCGGGCCGCCGCGAGTTCCGTACCCGCGGCGGCCCGACGAATCGAACCGCGCACCTGCGTGAGCCTGGCGCCGGCCGCGGCGGGCCCCGCGGCCGGCGTGGTGCCTAACGAGACGAGCCGCTCCTGTCGTCCGCCTGGCGGGTGAAGGTGAACGGCAGCTGAAGCTGCTGCGGAACCCTGCGCCCGTCGGCTTCGGCCGGAACGAAGCGCATGTCCGGCAGCGTCTCGAGGACCGCCTTCGTGAACAGCGGGTTGTCCGAATGGACGACGCGGACCGTTCCGAGCGCGGCGCGGCCGTCCGCGTCGACGACGAGCTCGATCAGCACCCTCCCCTCCACGGGCGCCGACCGGAGGGCGGGCGGATACTGCGGCATCGCGGTGCCCGGGGCGAGCGCCGCCGGCCGGACGAAAGTGGGCTCGGCGAACGAGGGCCGAGTCGCGCTCCGCTCGCGCAGCCGGCTGGAGTCTCCCGAGGTCGCCGTGGACTCCGACCGCTCCGGGGTGAGCGCCAGCGCGCTGCCGAAGAGTACGCGGCGGATCGCGGAATCCGCGGGCCGGACGGTGCTGCTCTCGACCGCCCGCATCGTGCGGGAGATGCGCTCGCTGTCGATGGTCGGCAGCGGAAGCGCTCCCCGTCGCGTGCCGGCATCGGCCGACCCGTCCGCGTCGGACCGCGCGACGTCGTCCGCGGGCTGCCCGTCCGCGGC
>JBJMNL010000224.1:0-22523 GCA_045804285.1 Gemmatimonadaceae bacterium | reverse complement strand
CGCGCGTCCGGCGCCGGCGCCGACGACGCGGGCGGGCACGTCCCGCGCGTGCCGGGGATTCAGTGCGTATGCGACCGACACCGATCGAGCTGCGCGTGCTCCCCCTGTTCGCTGACCTGACCGATGACGAGGCCGCGTGGATCGCCGAGCGGTCCGAGGCCGTGGCCCTGTCTCCGGGCGACGTGCTCTTCCGCGTCGGCGAGCCCGCGGCGTGGATGTTCGTCGTGCTCGAGGGCACGATCGAGGCGCGCCGCGATGAGCGGGACGCGGGGACGCCGGCCTTCCTCTTCCGCGCCGGCGAGCTCGGGGGGATCATCCCCTTCTCGCGCATGACGCACTCACCGGCCACGGGGCGGGCGGTCACGGCGACGCGCGTGGCGCGCTTCCCGAAGGCGGAGCTCGGGGCGCTGCTGGCGCGCATCCCGCGCCTCGAGCCGCGCTTCGTCGCGCACCTCGCCGACCGCGTGCGCGAGTCCACGAGGCGCGACCAGCAGCAGGAGAAGCTCGCCGCGCTCGGCCGCCTCGCGGCGGGGCTCGCGCACGAGCTCAACAACCCCGCGGCCGCCGTGCAGCGCTTCGTCGTCGAGCTGCGGCGCGCGCTCGACGCGCTCGAGAGCGCCGCCGTCGCCCTCGCCTCCGCGGGCGCCCCGGCGACCGGGCTCCGGGCGCTGCACGACGCGCGCGCCCGCCTGCGCGACCGCACCCGCGCGACGACGTCCGAGGATTCGCTGGCGCGGAGCGACCGCGAGGACGCACTCGCCGCGCGGCTCGAGGCGCTTGGCGTCGTGGACCCGTGGGTGGCGGCCGCGAGCCTCGCCGACGCCGGCGTCACGGCCGAGGACGTGGCGGAGGTGACCGCCGCGCTGCCGGCGGCGGCTCGCCCGGCGGCCGTCGCGTGGCTGGCCGCCGTTCTCTCCGCCGACGCGCTCCTCGCCGGGATCGGCGACGCGGCCGAGCGGATCACCGAGCTCGTCGCGTCGGTCAAGACGTACACCCACCTGGATCGCGGCACGCTCGTCGAGGACGTCGACCTGCGCGCCGGGCTCGAGAGCACGCTCGCCCTCTTCGCCCACCGCCTCCGCCAGCGCGGCGTCGCGCTGGAGCGCGACTACGCCGCGGCGCTCCCGCGCGTCATCGGCCGGCCGGGTGAGCTCAATCAGGTGTGGACGAACCTGATCGACAACGCCTCCGACGCGGCCGCGACCCGGGTGACGGTGCGCACCGCGGTCGAGCAGGGTGCGGTGCTCGTCGAGGTTCGCGACGACGGACCCGGGATCCCCCAGGAGCTGCAGGACCGCGTCTGGGAGCCGTTCTTCACCACGAAGCCGGTGGGACGGGGCACAGGGCTCGGCCTCGACATCGCGCGCCGCATCGTCGAGCAGCACGGCGGGCGGATCGTGCTTCGCTCGGCGCCGGGCGACACGCGCTTCTGCGTCAGCCTGCCGCCCGCGGAGTCGCCCGCCGCGGAGTCGCCCGCCGCGGCAGGGCCGGTCCACGCCGATCGACCGGCGGCGCACGTCACCTGACGTAATCGAAAGGAGCAGCAGCCCATGGTGCAGCCCGTCGCCCCGAAGCCATCCATCCTCGTCGTCGACGACGACCCCGCGGTGCTCCGCGCCGTCGAGGGGGACGTGCGGCGGCGCTACGCCGAGCGCTACCGCGTCCTGCGCGCCGACTCGGGCGCGGCGGCGCTGCGGACGCTCGAGGCGCTCTCGCTCCGCGGCGACGCGGTGGCCCTCATCCTCACCGACCAGCGGATGCCGGGGATGACCGGCGTCGAGCTGCTCGAGCGGGGCGCGAGCGCCGCGCCCGGCGCCAAGCGCGTGCTCCTCACCGCCTACGCGGACACCGACGTCGCGATCCGCGCGATCAACGCGGTGCACCTCGACCACTACCTGCTCAAGCCCTGGGACCCGCCCGAGCAGCACCTCTACCCCGTCACCGACGACCTGCTCGACGACTGGGGGGCGGCCTTCCGCCCCACGGCGTTCCACGGCGTGCGCGTCGTCTCCGACCGCTGGTCGCCGGGCGCGCACGCGATCCGCGCCTTCCTCGCCCGCCACCAGGTGCCCTTCCGCTGGCTCGACGTGGAGCGGGACCCGGAGGCGCGGCGGGTGCTCGACGCGGCCGCCGACAGCCTGCGCACGCCGCGCCTGCCACTCGTCGTGCTTCCCGAGGGCGGCGCGCTCGAGGCGCCCTCGGTCGAGGCGCTGGCCGAGGCGCTCGGCCTCAAGACGCGCCCCGAGCTCCCCTTCTACGACCTGGTGATCGTCGGCGGCGGGCCGACGGGGCTCGCGGCGGCCGTGTACGGCGCGTCGGAGGGGCTCGGGACGCTGATGCTCGAGCGCGAGGGGCCGGGCGGGCAGGCGGGGGAGAGCAGCCGGATCGAGAACTACCTGGGGTTCCCGGTGGGGCTCTCGGGGGCGGACCTCGCGCGGCGGGGGCTCGCGCAGGCGCGACGCTTCGGCGCCGAAGTGCTGGCGCCACAGCAGGCGTGCCGACTGCGCGTCGAGGGGCCGTACCGCGTGCTCACGTTAGGCAGCGGGGTGGAGGTCTCGGCGCACGCGGTCGTGCTCGCGATGGGCATCTCCTGGCGCACGCTCGACGCGCCGGGCATCGAGCGCCTGAGCGGCGCGGGCGTGTACTACGGCGCGTCGCCGGGCGAGGCGCGATCGCTCGCCGGCGAGGAAGTCTACGTCGTCGGCGGCGCCAACTCGGCCGGGCAGGCGGCGGTGGCGTTCGCCGAGCACGCGAGGGCGGTGCACATGCTGGTGCGCGCGGCGGCGCTCAGGGACTCGATGTCGCGCTACCTCGCCGACCGGATCGCGGCGCTTCCCAACGTCGTCGTCCATCCCTACACCGAGGTGGCGGCCGCGCACGGCGAGACGCGGCTCACGGGGCTCACGCTGCGCGACGCGCGCACCGGCGCCGAGCGGAGGGCGGAGGCGCACTCCCTCTTCGTCTTCATTGGCGCCGTGCCGCGCACCGGGTGGCTCGACGAGTCGGGCGTCGCGCGCGACGAGCACGGCTTCATTCTCACCGGCCCCGACCTGCCGTGCGACGACCCGGCGCCTGGCGGGCGGCCGCGCGGCTGGCTCGAGGCGCGCGCCCCCTTCTCGCTCGAGACGAGCGTGCCCGGGGTGTTCGCGGCGGGCGACGTCCGCCACGACGCGAACCGCCGCGTGGCGTCGGCGGTCGGCGAGGGAGGGATGGCGGTCTCGTTCGTCCACCGCTACCTGAGGGCGATCGGGGCGCACCCGTAGCCGCCACCCTTCCGCGCCAGCGCGGGAAGCGGGACCAACGGCGACCGCGCGATCGCCCACGACCGGCGCGCCGCGCGGCCGACGACGCTCCCCCTCGTAACCTTCTCACATCGGAGTCACGGACATGACCAAAGACGAGCGCGACACACCCAGACGCAAAGGCGGATCTCCCACTCACGCCGACAGCGAGTCATCCCTCGAGAAGGAACTCGGCCGCGAAGAGCGGGAAGGTGCCGACTCGATCGGCGACGTGGCGGCCGACCGCAACCTGAGCGGCTCCTCGTCGTGGACGACGCTGCCATCGGGGTCCGATAGCGACCGGCGGCGGGCCGAGCCGGCGAGCGGCGGGGCCGGGACGCGCGACGACGAGCAACGCCATGCCGCCGACGAGATCGCGGCGCGGCTGCGGGGGCGGGGTGTCGCGCTCACGGGTCGTGAGAGTGGCGAGGAGCTCGCCGACCTGCTGGACGCGGTGGAGCAGTTCGAGGTCGTCGTCGAGCGCAGCGGAGGCGACCTCATGGTCGATGAGCCGGTCGGCGCGGACTCGCCGATCGCGCCCGACGACGCTTCGTTCGTTCTGCCGGCCCGCCAGCGGGACGAGACGATCGCCGCCTACATCGGCCGGATCACCGACGCCGGCGCCCGTGCCGCACAGGCGCGCCGCCGGACGTAGCCGCGACTCCGCCCGTTCCTGCGGGCGGGGATCGCGGGGCGGTGGTGCGGATGAGCTTTGCAAGCGCCGGGGCGCCGCTGTACACTCTCCCCACGGCCCGGCCGACGGCGGTCAGCTACGCACGAAGCACGAGAATCGTCCGTCCGCAGAGGCTCTGCCGTCGATGAGTCACGCGTCTACCGCACCGGTACTGGCATTCGTCATGGGCGACATGGACCTGGTGCGGCCGCTCGGGTTGGCCGGCATCGGCTGCGCCGTGGTCGCGCGGCCCGGTGGCGCGCCGCTCTACTCGCGCTTCGCCCGCGCCTCGCTGCACTGGCGGGATTTCTGGGGAGGCGCGGAGGGGCTCGCGGACGCGCTGGTGAGCTTCGGGGCCGAGCAGCCCGAGCCCCCCGTGCTGTTCTACGAGGAGGATCCGCAGCTGCTGCTCGTCTCCCGGTTCCGGGAGCGACTGGCGCGCGTCTTCCGCTTCGTGGTTGCAGACCCGACGCTCGTGGAGGATCTGGTCGACAAGGGGCGCTTCCAGGCGCTGGCGGAGCGCCACGACCTGCCCGTGCCGGCGGCACGCCGCATCTCCGGAGGCGAGGCGGGGGCCGCGCCACCGGAGCTCGACCTGCGCTTTCCGGTGATCGTCAAGCCGCTGACGCATCGTGGATGGCGGCGCGCGATCAGCGGCTCCGCCAAAGCGCTGCAGGCGGACACGCCGGAGGCGCTGCGCGCCCTGTGGCCGCGGCTCGCGGCGGCGGGAATGGATCTCCTGGTCCAGGAGCTGATCCCCGGCCCCGAGACCCGCATCGAGAGCTATCACGTCTATGTCGACCGGCGGGGCGACGTCGTCGCCGAGTTCACGGGACGGAAGATCCGGACGTCTCCGCCCTCCTGCGGGCGCAGCACCGCGCTGACGATCACGGACGCCGCGGACGTGGCGGCGCTCGGCCGCGCGGTGGTCCGGAAGCTCGGCCTGCGAGGCGTCGCCAAGTTCGACTTCAAGCGCGACCCGGAGGGTCGGCTCCACCTCCTGGAGATCAACCCCCGCTTCAACCTCTGGCATCACCTCGGCGCCGTCGCCGGCGTGAACCTGCCCGCCCTCGTCTACGCCGACATGGTGGGGCTGGCCCGGCCGGCGGTACGCCCCGCCCGCGCGGGGACGTGCTGGTGCACGCTCGCCGACGACTGGCGCGCCGCCAGGGAGAGCGGCGTCCCCCTGACGACCTGGCTGCCGTGGGTGCTGCGGTGCGAGGTGAAATCGGGGATGGCCTGGGACGATCCGATGCCGTTCCTGCGGCCCAGGCTGTCGCGGCTGTTGCGGGCGCGCGTGGGGCTCAGGGCGGCGCCACAGCAAGCCTAGCGCGGCTCTCGCCTCGGTTGACACCAGGGAGGGGCCGCGGCGGCGATCATCGTCTTTCGCCCCGGGGACGCGTGAGGAGCGCGTGCGCCGTCCCGATGACCTGTCGCTCGAGGGTGCGCACGCGCCTGGAAAGCTCCGTGATCGGGAGCCGCTCCAGGCGATACTCGGCGTACTCGCACGCCGCGGCGCCGAAGCGACTCTTGAACTGGGCGAGCGACGCCGACGAGCCCGTCTCTCCCATGTGGTAGTGGAGGCAGCCGGCGCGACAGGCGTCCTCGATCGCCCGGCTATGCAGCAGGTAGTTCGCCCGCGTCGGGCCGGCCGACGCCTCGTCCATCGCGCCACGCCAGTAGCTGGCGTTGCGCCCCTGGAGCAGCACGATGATGGCCGCCGCCGGTCGCCCGTCGAGCGAGGCGAGCCAGATGCGACAGGCGTCGCCCAGGCGCTCGGTGATGAGCTGGAGCTTGCGGAGCGGATCGCGCCGCCGGCCGCGCCAGCGCGCGATCGGGAGCGGCGTTCGCCCGCCGCCGGCCCAACGCTCGATCGAGCGCATGTAGAGGTCGTAGTAGACGGGCACGAGCCTGCCCGACGTGTCGCATTCCACGGTGAGGCCGGCCCGCTCCGCCTTGCGCACGGCCGTGCGCGCCGAGCCCGTGAACCGCCTCGCCCAGACCTGCTCGAAGCCCCCCTCCAGATCCAGCACGTGCGCCAGACGCGGGACCCTGATGGCTCCCGCCGGCGCCGCCGCGGCCCAGGTGGCCGCGGTGAGGGGTGTCGGCCGCACGCGCACGGAGCTGCGCAGCGCGGCGTGGCCCGCGAGCTCGGAGAGGGCCGCGGCGGCGTCTTCCGGGCGTGTCGCCGCCCGCGTCACGAAGCCGCCGAACCCCCATCCCGCCGGCAGCGACGACTCGATCGCCAGCGCCCCCAGCAGGCGCGTGCGGCGAACCATCGGCAGGACGAGCTGTCCGCCGTCGCTCGTCTCGTAGAGGCGGCTGACGTCCTCGTAGCCGCCCGTCTCGCAGATGCAGTCGAGCCAGACCGGAGTCTGGAAGGCGAGCGCGTCCGGGCTCTCGGCGAGGATGCCCGTCCATACGTCTCTGGGGGCCGGACTCGTCACACGAATCGAGGGGCACATGCGTCTCCTCCGCCTCCCGACGGAAGGTATGCCCCTGAACGCGGCGCGCTCCGTGGCCGGTTTCAGCCGCGCGGCGCGCGGAGGTCGCGACGCGCACGCTTTCTGCGCCTCGGGCGCGGCCCTCTTCGCCGCGACGGGCGTCACGGCGCCCGGCTCCGCTCACTCCGGCGCGGCAGCGCGTCGCGGTCGTCCCGCTCCGATCGATAGGGCAGATCGATCAGGTGGAGCACGAGGGCGAGGACGACCACGACGAGCGTCCACAGCCTGCTCAGGAGGACGTACAGCGTTTCCGTGATGACCGGCGACATCGTCGAGCTCCCCGCCTCCAACCGGCGCCGCGCCGACGGGCGCGCGGCGCCCCGACCCGCCGCGCGGCACACAGGAGCGCGGCAATCGGTCTCTTCCGTACGGACGGATACGGTCGCGTGCGCTGCCTCGCCATGGGCGCGCATCGCGAAGGAACTATAACGGCCCCGGGGCGCGTAGTGGGTCTGGGGAGCTGCCCGACCGGACCCGGGCGGAGAACGTGGCCGCCGCGGACCGGCCACTTCGCGCGGGGCTCTCGCCGCGCCGGGAAGGGCGGGGTATGTTGGGACACGGTTGGCTGGAGAAGCTCGCGTCGCGCGCAACGCCTGGGCGGCGATGCCGGCGGCGGCGGCGCGCGCATCCGGCCGGTGGGAGACGAGTGATGGCGGTGATGAAGCGCCAACGCTCTTCGCGTGCTTGCACGGCGACGCGCCACGCGCTCGGCCGGGCCGCGGCCGTGTCGCCGCGCCACGCGGCCGCGCGCGCCCGCTCCGGCCGTGCGGCCGTCGCGCTCGCCTCGCTGGCGACGCTCGCCTCCCTTTCCGCGGCGGGCTGCCGGGGCGCGTCACCCGCCGACGCCGCCACCTCGTCGCCCGCGACCGTCGCCACCGACGATCGGTTCCGCGCCACCGTCGACTCGGGCGCCGGCGTCCTCACGCTCGCCGTCGGGCCGCTCCACCTCGGCCCGCGGGGGGATGCCGGCGCGATGGTGGTCGCCGCGCCGCGCGCCGTCGCCCTCCCGATCGACGGCTGGCTCCGGGGCGTCTCGGTGGACGTGGTGGACGCCGACGGGCGCCGGCTCCCGCGCGCGCTGCTCCACCACATGAACCTGATCGCGCCGGAGCGCAGGGAGCTCTTCAGTCCCATCATGCTGCGCGTCGGCGCGGCGGGGCCGGAGACGGCGCCCATCGAGCTGCCACGCGTGCTCGGCTATCGCGTGCGCCGCGGCGACTCCCTCCTCGTCACCGCGATGCTCGACAACCCGGAGGCGCGGCCGCGCGAGGGCGTGCACGTGCTCGTCCACCTCCGGTTCACGAAGGCCGACAGCCGCTTCCCGCCCGTCGACGTCTTCCCGCTCTACCTGGACGTGATGCCCCCGGCGGGCGTGCACGCGTACGACCTGCCTCCCGGACGCTCGGAGCGCTCGTGGGAGGGGCGCCCCGCGGTCGCCGGTCGCATCCTCGCCCTCGGCGGCCACCTCCACCGCTACGGCGTCGCACTGCGCCTGCGCGACGTGACCGCGGACGAGCTGCTCTGGGAGGCGCGGCCGGCGCGCGACGCGTCCTCCGGCGAGGCGTGGAGCGTTCCGAGCGCCAGCTTCCTCTGGCGCCTGGGCATCCCCGTTCGCCCCGACCACACGTACCGCGTGACCGCGGTCTACGACAATCCGACGGGCCAGGTGATCCCGGACGGCGCCATGGGCACCGTGGGAGGGGTGTTCCGGCCCGCGGCCGGCGCCGTCTGGCCCGCCGTCTCGCGCGCGGACCCGCAGTACCGGCTCGACCTGCGCGTGACCTACGACACGACCGGCATGCCCGAGGGCATGTCCCGCGGCATGTCTCACGACGTGTCGCGCGCGACCATCGACGACATGATTGCAGGAGGCGTCGCGAGGTCGGCGCGGAGGCGGCAGCTTCCGGCCCACGCGACGATCGAGGCGAAGGCCCCACGCGGCGCCGCGCGGGCACGGGCACTCACCACACCCAGACGCTGCTAGGCATGGATCCGACTCCCATGTCTCCGGCAGACCCCGTCGCGCGTCAGCGCGTCGCGCGCGACGGCGGCGCAGACGGTGGTCTTCCGCCGTTCCCCCCCGAAGGTGCCGCCGAGCCCATGGCGGCGGACGCGAGCCCGGCCGCGAGCGCCGGGCCGACTCCCCACGCGAGTCCCCACGCGGCGCCGGGCGAACTGCCCGGCGTGACGCCGGCGGCGTCCCCCGACGGGGCAGCCGACGTGTTCCGGAAGGCGCACACGTACCGGCGCGCGCACGACGTCCAGGCGATGGGACTCTACCCGTACTTCTTCGCGATCGAAGGGTCGGACGCGACCGAGGTGCTGATCGAGGGGCGGCGGCTCGTCATGGTCGGCTCGAACAACTACCTCGGGCTGAACCACGACTCGCGCGTCATCGCCGCCGCCGCGGCGGCGATGCAGAAGTACGGCTCGGCGTGCACGGGCAGCCGCTTCCTGAACGGGAACACGGACCTGCACGACCGCCTCGAGCGGGAGCTCGCCGCCCTCACCGGGAAGCCGGCCGCGCTGGTCTTCCCGACGGGGTTCCAGACGAACCTCGGCGTGATCTCGGCGATCGTCGGCCACGGGGACACGGCCTTCCTCGACAAGCTCGATCACGCGAGCCTGGTCGACGGCGGCGCGCTCTCCCTGGGCGAGACGGTGCGCTTCCGCCACGGCGACATGGCCGACCTCGAGGCGAAGCTCGAGCGCGCGCGCGACCGCGGCAAGCTCGTCGCCGTCGACGGCGTGTTCTCCATGGAGGGCGACATCGCCGACCTGCCGCGCCTGGTCGAGGTCTGCGGCCGCCACGGCGCCCGCCTCCTCGTCGACGACGCGCACGCGATAGGCGTGCTGGGGCCGACGGGCGCCGGCACCGCCGCGCACTTCGGCCTCACGGAGCGCGTCGACCTGATCGTCGGCACCTTCAGCAAGGCGTTCGCCTCGATCGGCGGCTTCGTCACCGGCGACGAGGCGGTGATCCACTACCTCAAGCACAACGCGCGCAGCCTCATCTTCAGCGCCTCCATGCCCCCCTCGGCGTGCGCCGCCGTCCTCGCCTGCATCGACATCCTGCGGCGCGAGCCGGAGCGGCAGGAGCGGCTGTGGAGCATCGCGCGCCGGATGCGCGCCGAGCTCGCCGCGCTCGGCTTCGACGTCGGCACCAGCGAGGCGCCGATCATCCCGGTGATCATCGGCGGCGACCTCAGGACCTTCGCCTTCTGGCGCGCGCTCTACGACAACGGCGTCTTCGCCAATCCCGTCGTCGCGCCCGCGGTGCCGGAGCACTCGGCGCGCATCCGCACCTCGTACATCGCCACGCACACCGACGAGCAGCTCGACTTCGTGCTCGAGGTCTTCCACCGGGCCGGCAAGAAGATGGGGGTCATCTGACGCACACCGCCGCAACTCCGGCCTTCGCCGCGCCCCGGGACGGCGCGCCCGGCGGCGTCACCGTCGCGCCGGTGCGCTCGGCGGCGGAGCGACGCGCCTTCATCGAGCTCCCCTTCCGGCTCCACCGCGACGACCCCCGCTGGGTGCCGCCGCTCCGCCGCGACGTCGCCGAGCTCCTCGACCCGCGCCGCCACCCCTTCCACGCGCACGCGCAGGTGGAGCTCTTCCTCGCCCGGAGCGCCCGCGGCCGGGTGGTGGGGCGCGTCGCCGCGGTGCGCAACGAGCTCCACGAGCGGGTGCACCGCGAGCCCGTGGGCTTCTTCGGGTTCTTCGAGACCGAGCGCGACCCGGCCGTCGCCGCGGCGCTCCTCGACGCCGCCGCCGGCTGGCTCGCCGCGCGCGGGCTCGTCGTGATGCGCGGCCCGGCGAGCCTCTCGCTCAACGAGGAGTGCGGCCTCCTCGTCGAGGGATTCGACACGCCGCCGGCGGTGATGATGGCGCACAACCCGCCCTGGTACGCCGAGCTGCTCGAGGGGTGCGGCTTCCGGAAGGCGAAGGACCTCCTGGCGTACGACATCGACGCCAGGAAGCCGCCGCCCGAGCGGCTGCTGCGCTTCGAGCAGGTCGCCGCCGAGCGCTACGGCGTCACCGTGCGCACGCTCGACCGGAAGCGCTTCGGGGAGGAGGTGGAGCGCATCCGCGTCCTCTACAACCAGGCCTGGGAGGCGAACTGGGGCTTCGTCCCCATGACGGAGGCGGAGTTCGCGCACGTGGCGAAGCAGATGAAGCCGATCGCCGACTTCGATTTCGTGGCGTTCGCCGAGGTCCGCGGCGAGCTCGCCGGCTTCGCGCTCGCCCTCCCCGACGTCAACCAGGCGCTCAGGCACATGGGGGGACGGCTGCTCCCGCTCGGCTGGCTCAAGGGGCTCTGGCACGGGCGCCACATCGACGCCGTGCGCGTGCTCACGCTCGGCGTGCTGCCGCGCTACCGGCGCGCCGGGGCCGCCGAGCTGATGTACCTCCACCTCCTGCGCACCGCGAGCGCCAAGGGACTCCGCCGCGCCGAGCTCTCCTGGGTGCTCGAGGACAACGCCGCCATCCGCACGGCGCTCGAGAACCTCGGCGGCCACGTGTACAAGCGCTATCGCCTGTACGACCGCCCGCTCGCCGCTCCGGCGTGAGCGCGCGCGGCCCGGCCGTCGTCACCGGCGCGTCGGGCTTCGTCGGCGGGCACCTCGTCGCGGCGCTGCTGGACGCGGGGCGCCCGGTGCGCTGCGTCGTGCGCCCGACGAGCGACGTGCGCTGGCTCCCCGCCGCGGGGATCGAGCGGATCGCGGCGCCGCTCGACCGGGCCGACGCGCTGCGCGACGCGGTCGCCGGCGCGTCGGTCGTCTTCCACCTCGCGGCGGTCACCTCGAGCGCGCGCCGCGAGGACTACGCGCGCACCAACGCCGGCGGCACGCGGCGGCTGCTCGACGCGGTGCGCGCCGCGGCGCCGGACGCGCGCGTCGTCCTCTGCTCGAGCATCGCCGCGGTCGGGCCGGCGCGCGCCGGCCGGCCGGCGCGCGAGGAGGACGTACCGGCCCCGGTGAGCGCGTACGGCGCGTCCAAGCTCGCGGCGGAGCGCGCGCTGCTCGAGTCGGGCGTGGACGGCGTGATCGTGCGGCCGCCGGTGGTGTACGGCCCCCGCGACCGCGACGTCCTCGCCGCCTTCCGCCTCGCCGCGCGCGGCCTGGCGCCGCGCGTCGGACCTGCCGGCCAGCGGCTGTCGATGATCCACGCCGCGGACCTCGCGCGCGCGCTCGTCCTCGTCGCCGCCTGCGGCCGGCGCGGCGCACGCTATCACGTGAGCGACGGGGTCGTCCACACATGGGCGTCGGTCACGGCCGCCATCGGCGACGCGGTCGGCCGCCGCCCGCGCCACGTGCCGGTGCCGCGCGCCGTCGCCCTCGCGCTGGCGGCCGCCGACGCGTCGATCGCCCGCGCCACGGGGCGGAAGCCGCTCCTCACGCACGACCGCGTCGTCGAGCTCGCGTGCGCGGACTGGAGCTGCGACCCCTCGCTGGCACGCGCCGAGCTCGGCTTCGCGCCGCGAGTGGCGCTCGCGGAGGGGATGCGCGACACCGCGCGCTGGTACCGCGAGCACGGGTGGCTCTGACCGCCGCCGGCGTCACCCTCGAGCCGGCCCCGCCATGGCCGGGATCCGGCGCCCTCACGCCCGGCGCCCCCCGCCCGCCCACACCAGCGCGAGCCCGATCCCGATCCACGCCAGCTCGCGCAGCCGGCTCACCACCGCCGCGTATACCCCCAGGGCGGCGCCGAGGCCGAGCAGGCGGAAGACGAGATAGAGGCTCCCCTCCCTCGGCCCGAGCTCGAACGGGACGAAGAAGAAGAGATTCATCACGAGCTGCGAGAAGCCGCCCACGACGGCCGCCGCGCCGTAGCGCATGTCGACGCCGACGCTGCGCGCGACGAGCACGAACTCGAGCACCGCGACGCAACGCCCCGCCACCTCGGCCGCGAGCGCGCCGGCGAGGCGCGCCGGGTGGCCGCCGGCGACCGCCGCGAGCTCGGCGTCCACCGCCGCGAGCGCGGGCCGCCCGCGCTCCACCGCGCGCGCCAAGCGCCGGAGCGGCGCCACGGCCTGGATCGCGTCGAGCAAACGCTCGAGGACGCGCGACCGTGGTAGGGCGGCGAGCAGCCACGCCGCGAGCACGAGCGCGGCGGCGGTCGCCGCCAGCAGCGTCGTCGTGGCGGGCGTGCGCGGGAGGAGCGCGTACGCCACGGGGAGCGTCAACAGCCAGAAGACGAGCTGCCCGAGCGTGTGGACGACCCGGAACGCGATCACCGAGCCCGCCGCGCGGCGCCGGCCGACGTACGCCGCGGCCGCTTCGAGCTTGAACGGCTCGCCCCCCAGGCTCACCATCGGCGTCACGTAATTGATGGCGAACGACGAGACGGTGATGGAGTACGCCCGCCAGAACGGGATGCCGCACCCGCGCGCGCCCTCGGGGCCGACCGCCAGCAGCCGCCAGGCGACGGTGTTCGTCAGGTACACGCCCGCCCAGACGAGCACGATCGGGACGAACGCCCAGCCGGTGCGCCTCAGCTGCGTCAGCAGGGCGCCGGGGCCGGCGCGCGCCACGAGAAAGACGAAGAGGGCGAGCCCGCAGACGAAGAACGCGAGCTGGAGGCGGCGGCTCACGCGCCCGGCACGCGCGTCTCCCCGGGCAGCTCCACGGCGACGCCCGCGCGCGCCGAGGCGTACGCGGCCTCGAGCAGCGTCGCCACGCGCACGATGTCGTCCGACGCCCGGCGCGCCGCGTCGCTCGCGGCGCCCCGGTCGAGCGCGGCGGCGAAGGCGAGGAACAGCTCGGCGAACCACGACGGGTACGACGCCCGGTCGAGCTCGCGCGAGAAGTCGTACGTCTCGGTGGCGCCGTCGCGCTCGAGCGTCAGGGCGCCGTCGGTCCACGTGATCGCGCCGCGCTCGCCGGTCACGTGCACGTGGGTCTCGCGCCGCCGCGCCGCCCAGGTCAGGAAGAGCGTCGCCAGGCGGTCCGGGTACTCGAGCCGGAGCTCCACCGTGTCCTCGACGTCGTACGCGCGGTGCAGCAGGCGGCCGGTCCACGCGGCGACGCGCCGCGGCGGCTCCGCGAGGTCGAGGAGGGTGTAGAGGAGGTGCGTGCCATGGTCGAGGAGCACGCCGCCGCCGCTCTCGGCGCGGCGCGCCCGCCACGGGACCGCCGCCCCGCCGGCGCCGCGGTCGGCCGCCGTGCGGTGCACCGCGATCCGCGCCAGGTGCCAGTGGCCGATGGCCCCCGCGCCGACCCAGGCGCGGATCCGCCGCCAGGCGGGATTGAAGCGGTACTGGTGACAGGGCACGATCACGCGCTCCGCCTCGCGCGCGAGCGCGACGAGCGCGAGCGCATCGGCCCGGCGCGCCGCGACCGGCTTCTCGCAAAGTACGTGGAGCCCGCGCCCGAGCGCCGAGCGCGCGAGCGCCACGTGCGATGCGGACGGCGTCGCGATGTCCACGAAGTCGAGGCCCGGAAGCGCGTCCAGCGCCTCGACGCTCGACAGCACGGGCACGCCGCCCACCACGCCGTCGGCGGCGCGCGTCGGGTCCGCGGCCGAGACGATCTCGAAGCGGTCCGCGACGGCCGGCGACAGGCGGAAGGCGGGGAGGTGCGCCTGGGTGGCGATGGCCCCGAGCCCGAGGAGCGCGCCGCGGTAGCGGCGCGGCGGGGCGTCCCCACGCGCCTCACCCCGCACGCGACACCTCGCCGGCGAGCAGGCGCGCCGCCCGGCGCTCCTGCGTGCGGACCAGCGCGACGAGCACCGCGTTGAGCGGCAGGAGCGTGAGCCAGAGGAAGCCGGCGGGCCAGCCGAGCACCGCGGGCACGCCGACGAGCGCGAAGCGGATGTTCTGGCCCAGCCAGGCGCTCTGCCGGACGACGCCGCGCGCGCGTGCGCGATACGCGGCGCGCGCACGCTCCACGCGCGCCGCCTCCCGTGCGCCCGCGCCCTCGAGCGCGCGCACGCGGCGCACGAGGGCAGCGGTCGCGGGGCAGAGCCACGTCTGGCGTCGCACGTAGGCGCGGTACGCTCCGCGCGCGACGCGCGCGAGGATGCCCGGCCGCGGCGCGTCCTCCCCGGCGAGGTCCTCCGGCAGCTCGAGCTCGCTCCCCGCGCCGACGCCGAGCTCGAGGAACGCCTGCCGGATGCAGTCGACCGCCGCGCTCTGCCAGGAGTGGCTCAGGCCCGCGGCGACGGCCAGCGCCAGCGCCGGCGCGACCCCCCACCCGCCGTGGTGGACGAGCCGCCAGACCAGGTGCGCGTAGAGGTTCGCGAAGCGCGCGTTGTCGGAGAGCCCGTCGACGGTGCGGCCGAAGCGGGTGAAGGTCCCGCGGAGCCGGGCGAGCTGCCCGTCGGCGCTGTCGAACAGGTCGGAGACGACGAAGAGCGCGACGCCGGACGCGTTCACCCACGGGCTCGCGTAGGCGAAGCAGTGGCCGGCCGCCAGCCCGACGGCCAGGCTCCAGAGCGTGACCTGGTCGGGCGACACGCGCGTCGGCGCGAGGCGTCGCGCGATCCGGACGCCGACGGGGCGAAAGAAGCGGAGATCGAGCCACTCCTCCACCTCGCGCCCCTTGCTCGCCAGCGCCGGGTCGCGGCCGGCCGCGGGACGCGGCGGCGCGAGCGCGACGGGCGCCGGCGGGTCAGGCGCGGACGCGGTCGGCGGCTTCACGCAGCACCTCCTCGAGCACCGCGAGCGCCTCGAGCGCCTGCGCCTCGGTGATGACGAGCGGCGGGTTGATGCGCACCTCGGGGTTGTAGATCATGGCGATCACCCCCCGCGCGAGCGCCGCGTCGAAGATCCGGCGCGTCTCGCGCCTGTCGAGCGGCGTGCGCGTGCCGGGCACGACGAGATCCATGCCGAGCATGAGCCCGCGTCCACGCACGTCGCTCACGATCGGGATCTCGCGCTCCCAGCGCCGCAGCTCGGCGAGCGCATGCTCGCCGAGCCGGCGGCTGTGCTCGACGAGCCCCTCCTCGAGGATCGTCTCGATGGTGACGAGCGCCGCCGCGGCCGCGAGCGGGTTGCCGCCGTAGCTCGACGAGCTGCCGCTCGGGTTCGCCCACGGCTTCGCGAACGCGACCTCCTCGCGCGCGACGAGTCCGCTGATCGGGAAGCCGCCGCCGAGCCCCTTCCCGATGGTCATGACGTCGGGGACGACGCCGTCGTGCTCGACGCCGAACATCCGCCCGGTGCGCCCGAAGCCGGTGAGCATCTCGTCGGCGATCAGCAGGGCGCCGATCTCGTCGCAGAGCGCGCGCAGCTCGCGCAGGAAGCCCGGCGGGGGGACGACGTTGCCGGCGGTCCCCTGAATGGGCTCCACGATGATCGCGGCGACGTCGCCGGCCGTCTCGGTCGCGATCTTCCGGCGGAGGAACTCGACGCACGTCCAGTCGCACGTGCCCCGCTCGCGGCAGAAGAGGCAGCGGGCGCGGCTCGCGTACGGGCTGCTGTACGTCCCCGGCATGAGCGGCCGGAGCCCGTGCTTGAAGCCGCCGCTGAGCAGCGGCAGCACCCCGGCGGTCTTCCCGTGGAAGCCGCCCCAGAATCCCACGAACTCGCTCCGCCCGGTGTACGCCTTGGCGAGGCGCAGCGCGCTCTCCACCGCCTCGGCGCCGCTCGAGTAGAGCTGCGTGCGCGCGAGGTCTCCCGGCGCGACCTCGGCGACGAGCCGCGCGAGCGCCGCGCGCGCCTCGCTCGTGAAGCTGCCGACGTGGACCCGCGCGACCTGTCGCTGCAGCGCCGCCACGTACCGCGGGTGGGCGTGGCCGAGGCTCGCCACGCCCACGCCGGCGAGCAGGTCGACGTAGCGCTTCCCGTCGACGTCGACGAGGACGGCCCCCTCGCCGTGGTCGATCGCGAGGCGGCTGTAGAGCGCCACGCTCTGCGTGCCGGGCGCGAGATAGCGCGCTTCGGCCTCGTGCAGCGCGAGCGACGCCGGGCCCGCGGCGGTCGGCGCGGCGCCCGCTGTCTGCGCCACCGGCGCGGCGAGATCCGTCTCAGGCGACATCGGAGGCGAGCTCGGAGGTGGGGCCGGACGCGGGCTCCGGACCGAGGAGTGATCGATCGGCGACCGCGCCGCGGGACGCCGTACGGGCGTGCACGCCCTGCGCGTGGCGCGCGATCGCCGCGGCCGCCTCGGCGCGGAACGGCGCGAAGCTCGGCCAGTCGTTCAGGTCGATGAGCACGGGGTCGTCGGGGCGCGGCAGCGCGACGTCGCCGCCGAACACGTCGAGCCCGAGCGCCGCGGCGGCGTCGAAGGCGAGCGCGCGCAGGCGCTCCACGTCGACGTCGGGGCGCGCCCCGCGCGGGCCGGCGGCCGCGTCGTAATAGCGGAAGAAGCGCCCGCCGGCGACGGCGTAGAGCTTCAGCACCGGCCCGTCCACGTGCTCCTGCACCGCCACGCGCGCGATGCCGCGCGCCGCGAACGCGGCGAGCGCCTCGGGCACGCGCTCGGCCGCGACGGCGACGACGTCCTCGTCGCGCTCGGCGTGCACGTCGCCCCGCTTGATCCAGAGCGGCCGCCCCGCCCCGGCGGCGGCACGGACGAGGGGCCACGCCGCGACCGCGTCAGCGTCGCGCTCGGCGAGCTCGTGGATCTCCGTTTCCGGGAAGCGCACGCCGCGCGCGGCGAGCGCCGGCACGAGCCGGTGCCGGTGGCAGCGCAGGATCGCGGACGCCCCGTTGACGAGCGCCGCGCCCGACGCCTCCAGCCCGAGCAGACGCCGGTTGGCGCGCTCGCCCTGGCACATGTTGAGGTAGAGCGCTGCGTCTGGCAGGACGGCGGTGGGCGGTCCGCCGTCGTCCGCGGCGCCGGCCAGCGCGCCCTCCTCGACGCGGACCACCTCCCACCCGTCGCGCGCCAGCTCGGCGAGCGTCAGCTCGAGGATGGCCGTGTCGTTCACGCGGTGCTGGTTCGGTGAGTAGGCGGGGCTGCGAAAGAGGGCGGCGACGCGTGGCATGAGTGAGCGGGTGGCGGCGTCAGGCGCGCGGCTCGGCGCGCGCCGCGGCGGCGGCGAGATGGGCGTTCGCGCGCACCAGGTCCCGCTCGTGGTCGACGTCCACGACGCACTCCACCTCGACGGCGCGCACCTCCGCCCCCGAGTCGACGAGCTCGGCGAGGAAGGCGCGCATGCGCTCGCGTCCGGCGGCGAGCGCGGCCGGCACCCGGGCGCGCGCCGCCGCCCCGAGGGCGTAGACGCCGCCGGTCACGAGCGGCGGATCGGAGCGCGCACTGCCGATCATGGTCACCTCGTGCTCCGGCGTGACGCGCGCCCACAGGGGCGCGTCATCGCCGCCGTCGCACGGCGTCACGGCGAGCACGGCCGCGGCGCCCGACGCCAGCCCTCGGGCGCAGCCTTCGTGCACGAGACGCCAGTCGTCCGGCGCCATCACCGTGTCGACCATGCTGACGAACACCTCGCCGGGCGGCACGCAGGAGAGCCCGAGGTCGAGCGTGTGCAGCGACGACGGCGTGCGGCAGGGCAGAAAGCGGGTGCCGCCGGCCGCGAGCCGTCGCACCGTCCCGGCGAGCGGCGCCGCGCGGGCGAGCGACGCCATCGCGTCCTCGTGCACCGCACAGGTGACCGAGGCGCAGCCGAGCGCCGCGAGCCGCTCGGCGAGGGCGAGCAGCAGCGGCCGGCCGGCGACCGGGACGAGTGCCTTCGGGATGCCGATCCCGTCGGCCGCGAGGCGCGTTCCCGCGCCACCGGCGAGGATCAGCCCGTGCACGTGCGATCCCGCTGGGCGGGGGCGCGCCGCCGTCCCGTCGTCGCCGCGTCGCCGAGCCCGAACAGCGCGAGCAGCTCGGGGAGGCGCGCGATGCGCGCGGTCGGCGTGCAGCCCGGCACCGGCGCGCGCTCCGGGGGCGCGATCCAGCAGGTCGAGAGCCCGAGCGCGCCCGCGGCGCGCACGTCGGCCACCGGGTTGTCGCCGACCATCCACGTGCGCTCCGGCGCCGCATCGAGGCGCGCGAGCGCGAGCCCGTAGATCGCCGCGTCCGGCTTGCTCGGCCCCACCGCGCCGGAGTCGACGACGACGTCGAGCGGCTCCAGGAGGCCGAGCTCGTCCAGGCAGCGGGCGAGGTTCCCGGTGAAGTTCGACACCACGCCGAGCCGCGCTCCGGCGCGGCGGAGCGCGTCGAGCACGCGGCGGTTCCGGCGCGCGACCGCGCGCGCGTCGGCGTACAGCGCGCGCGCCACGGCGTCCGCGTCGACCGCGTCCCCGTCGGGGAGCAGTGCGCGGAGGATGCGCGCCTGCGCCTCCAGCGTCGCGCGGAAGCCGAGGCGCGCGACGCCGGGGAGCGCGGCGAGGGCGCGGTCGGATTCCCGGTAGATCGCCTGGAACGCGTCGAGGGCGACGCGGCCGCCGCCGCTCGCCCGGTACGCGCGGAAGCAGCGCGTGCCGCAGGGGACGCCGTCCGCCTCGAGCGTGCCGCCGAAGTCGAAGCAGACGGCGTCGGGCACGGGATGCGGTCTCCCGCTCGGCGCCGGAGTCACCGCGACCGGAGTCACCGCGACCCGGGCATGCGCCCGCTCATGCTTGGCTCGCCATCGCGCTCCCGCACTTTCGCGCTGTCGGCCCGCCGCGAGGCCGAGTTCCGGAATACGGATCGGGCCGCGCGCCAGGCTCGGCGTCAGGGCACCGGTGCCTGCGGCGGCGACGGTGCGGAGCTAACGTGTCGATTCGCGGGGTGGTTCGCCAGTAGGGGGCGCTGGCGTGCATTCGCGCGCGGTCACCGACGAGACTGCTCGATCGCGCGACGGCCGTCCGCGCCGCCGACCAGGGGCGACTATAATCCCAGGAGTCGAGGGAGATGGGAGCGCCGTGCCTCGACGACCCGCGCCTCGCCCCGGCCGATGGCACGCAGCTGCTCCTCGCCACCTTACCGGTACGCCGATCGTGGGCCGGCAGATTCATCCGCGCCGCCGACGGCGGCATGATGCTCACCGACGTCAGGAGGCGTGTGTACGAGATCGGCCCTCACAACGGCTTCGCGACCCCCGTGGCGAAGCGCGACGGCTCGGCCGCGGACGAGCGCGGGATGGCGGCGGTCGCGGCGGCGCGCGCCAGCGCCCACGGCGTCGCATGAGCGCGCGAGCGCTCGCGGCCTGCGCCGCGCTCGGTTTCGCGCTCTCCGCCTGCGCCGCCGGGCGCATGGAGCCGGCGGAGCCGATCGTCACCGACCGCCCCGACTTCACCGAAAGCACGGAGACCGTTCCCGCGGGGATGGTCCAGGCGGAGGGCGGCTGGACCTTCGCCCGACGCGGCGCGGAGCGCGAGCGCTCCATCGGCGAGTTGCTCGTGCGCGTCGGCGCCGGCCGGCGGACCGAGCTCCGCCTCGACCTCGGCTCCTATGCCGTGACCTCGGCCGGGAGCGAGTCCGTGCGCGGACTCGAGGACGTCGGGATCGGGGCCAAGGTGCGGCTGCTCGAGGGCGCTGACCGTCCGGGCTCCGCGCGTCCCGCGCTCTCGCTCCTCGCCGGCGCCACGCTTCCCACCGGGGCGCGCGCGGTGCGCGAGAACGCATTGCAGCCGGAGGCAAAGCTCGCCGCCGGGTGGGCTCTGGCCGACCGACTCTCGCTAGGCGTGAACGTCAACTACGCGTGGGCCAGCGAGAGCGGCCGGCGCTTCGGGCAGACGGCGGCGAGCGCGTCGCTCGGCTACGAGCTCTCGACGCGCGTCGGGGGCTACGTCGAAGGGTTCGCGTTCGCCCCGCGGTCACGCGGCGGCCCCACGACCGGCTACGTCAACGGCGGCCTCACGTACCAGCTGTACGACGCCCTGCAGCTCGACGCCAGGGGCGGGGTGCGGGCCGGCGCGGCCGCGGGCGACTACTTCGTCGGGATCGGGCTCGCGCGGCGATGGTAGCCCCGGTCCGGCCGGGACGCGGAGTGTGACGTGCGGGACGTCGGCGGCCGCGCGCCCCGCGCCCCCGTCCCGCCACCGAGCACGGCAGCCGGCCCCGGCGGAGCGCGCCCTCGCTTGCGCCCGCCGTCGCGGGCGGCATCTTAGCCCGCACGTCCGCCTCGGCCTCGATCCCGGAGACTCGCATGAGACTCGCGACGCTGCACTGGCTCGACTGGCTCGTGATGCTCGTCTACTTCGCGTTCGTGCTCGGCATCGGAGCGGCGCTGCGGCGGTACGTGCACACCAGCACCGACTTCTTTCTCTCCGGGCGCTCGATCCCGGCGTGGGTGACCGGGCTCGCCTTCATCTCCGCCAACCTCGGCGCGCAGGAGGTGATCGGGATGGGGGCGTCGGGGGCCAAGTACGGGATCGCGACGAGCCACTTCTACTGGATCGGCGCGATCCCCGCGATGGTGTTCGTCGGCGTGTTCATGATGCCGTACTACTACGGCTCGCGCGCGCGCTCCGTCCCCGAGTACCTGAAGCTGCGCTTCGACGAGAAGACGCGGGCGCTGAACGCCGTCTCGTTCGCGGTGATGACCGTGTTCTCCTCCGGCATCT
Source organism: Gemmatimonadaceae bacterium (assembly GCA_045804285.1). Taxonomy (GTDB): domain Bacteria; phylum Gemmatimonadota; class Gemmatimonadetes; order Gemmatimonadales; family Gemmatimonadaceae; genus DATMHT01. Next base: position 1,622 of record JBJMNL010000224.1, on the reverse strand, counting down.
CGCTGTACGCCATGGGGAAGCTCCTCCACCTCCTCCTCGGGTGGAGCTTCGACGTCAGCATGCTCGTCGCCGCCGGGGTCGTGCTCGTCTACACCTTTCTCGGCGGCCTCACGAGCGCGATCTACAACGAGGTGCTCCAGTTCTTCCTCATCGTCTTCGGCTTCGCGCCGCTCGTCTGGCTCGGCCTCCGCGACGTGGGCGGGTGGAGCGGGCTCACGACGCGGCTCGCCGGCGTGGCGACGGCGAACGGCTTCGGCCCCGACGCGTACACGCGCGCCTGGGCCGGAATGGGGAGCGCCGCGTCGAACCCCGTGGGCGTCGAGTGGTTCGGGCTCGTGATGGGACTCGGCTTCGTGCTCTCCTTCGGCTACTGGTGCACCGACTTCCTCGTCGTCCAGCGCGCCATGGCCGCCGACTCGATGCCCGCCGCCCGGCGCACGCCACTCATCGCGGCGTTCCCGAAGATGCTCTTCCCCTTCCTCGTCATCCTGCCGGGAATGCTGGCGCTGGTCGTCGGCGCGCACGGGCTGGTCCCCGCGAAGCTCGACGCCGGCACGGGCGCCGCGCTGCACGACGCCGCCGGCCGCGTGGTGCTCGACTACGACATGGCGACGCCGATGATGCTCCTGCACTACTTCCCCGCCGGACTCCTCGGCGTCGGGCTCACCGCGCTCCTGGCGTCGTTCATGTCGGGGATGGCGGGGAACGTCACCGCCTTCAACACGGTGTGGACGTACGACCTGTACCAGAGCTACGTCCGGCCGGGCGCCTCCGACGACCACTACCTGAAGATGGGGCGCTTCGCGACGGTGTTCGGGATCCTGCTGTCGGTGGCGGCGGCGTACGTCGCGGTCCGGTTCAACAACATCATGGACCTGCTGCAGCTCGTCTTCGCCTTCGTGAATGCGCCGCTGTTCGCCACCTTCGCGCTCGGGATGTTCTGGAAGCGCACCACCGGGCACGGCGCGTTCGCGGGGCTCGTCGCCGGCACGCTCGGCGCCGCGATCCATCACGGGCTCACGCTCCCCGCCGGCGCGACGCCCGGCGTGAAGGGGGGCTACCTGGGCGTGATCGCGACCTACCCGAGCGAGCTGGCGCAGACGTTCTGGACGGCGATCGTCGCCTGGGTCACCTGCTTCCTCGTGACGATCGTCGTCAGCCTCGCCACCCGGCCGCGGCCCGAGGACGAGCTGCGAGGGCTCGTCTACGCGCTCACGACGGTGCCGAGCGAGGGGGCGGCACCCTGGTACAGGCGGCCGGCGGCGCTCGCCGGGATCGCCCTCACGGCCACGCTCGCCCTCAACCTGGTCTTCTTCTAGAGTCGCAGGCGACTCGCGGAGCCCCCATGCATCTCGACGTGCGCACTCCCATCGGCGCGCTCTTCTGCGTCATCGGCGCGGTGATCGGCGCGTACGGCGCGGCGACGCTCGGCGATCCGGCGGTCCACCCCACGGGCGTCGCGATCGATCTCGTGTGGGGGGGCGTGATGCTCGCCTTCGGCGTGATGATGCTGGCGCTCGCCGGCCGCGCGGCGCGGCGGGCGCGGGTGCGGGCGGGAGCTTCTCGAGCGCGAGCCCGTGCGCGACGCGCTCGCCCAGCGCCTCGTCGATGTTCCGCAGGTG
>JBJMNL010000223.1:0-5548 GCA_045804285.1 Gemmatimonadaceae bacterium | reverse complement strand
GTCGGCGGCGCGGCCGGCCGCGCGCACCTCGGTCGCCGGGCGGTCGGCGCGCCGGCACCGCCGCGCCCGCCGCGCTCCGCCCAGCCGCGACGAGCTCGTGCTCGGGCTGCTGGCGCGACGCGACCACACGCAACGGCATGAAACGTGTTGCCTCTTCCTCTGCTCGTTGAGCCGATTGTCTCGGCGTCGGGAGGAGACAGAGGAGGACCGAAATGTCACATCACCTTGATACGCCTCACGCACGCCAGAACGGCCGACTCTATATCGACGACCTGTTCGTCTTTCCCGGCAGCCGCAGCACCGTGTTCGTCATGGACGTCAACTCCACCATCACCGGACCCGATGTACAGCGCGGCTTCCATCCGGAGGCGCGCTACGAGTTCAAGGGGCACTTCGACGGAGCCGATTTCGAAGCGCTGACGTACCGGGTGTCCTTCGGCGAAGCAGACGCAGACGGACGACAGACCCTGCAACTGCACGCCCTCACCGGTGACGAGGCGCGCGAGGACTCCGCAGTCGGCGAACTTCTACTCGAGGGCCGGACTGGCGAGACGGCCAAGGGGGCCAACACCCGGCTCTGGGCCGGGCGCATCGCCGACGCGTTCTACATCGACCTGTCGCTGCTCGGCATGGTCAACTCGGCAGTGAGAAACGGGACCGCCCTCGACCTGTCGGGATGGCGACCGGAGAACGCGAAGAACAGCTTTGCGGGCACCACCGTCGAGTCGATCGTGCTGGAGGTCTCCCACCAGCACCCGCAACTGCGGCCCGGTGCCCACACCGGCGTCTGGTGCGCCACGAAACTCGCCACCGACGCGGGCGGCTGGCGGCAGATCAACCGCGCTGGGCACCCCATGATGTGGCCGATCTTCTGGCCGGACGACACCAAATTCACCAACCCTGCCAACACTCGGCACCCATCCCAGGACATCGAGGCCGACGGCACGTACATCGCCGACGAGATCGCGGCCGTTGTAGCGGCCAGCGGGACCTCGGACGACCCTCGGGGCTACGGCCAGACCGTGGCCCGGGAGCTGTTCCCCGACGTCCTGCCCTACGTGGTCGGGACGCCCGCGACCTACGGCTTCGCCACCCGCAATGGCCGGATGCTGGCCGACAACGCGCCCGAAGCGATGCTGTCCCTCGTGGTCAACACGGCCGTGCCCTCGGGGCTGAAGCCATCCGTCGCCCAGCGCCTCCGGGCCAAGGACTTCCCCTACGTCGTGCCGGCGTGACCCGCCGCGCATCTCGGACTCACGCCGTGATCGCACGGTGCCATCTGTCAGTGCCATCGCGCGTACTGGCTTCGTCCACGACAACGAGGTCAGCATCGAGCGGATGATCGCGGCCGTAGGCGGCCTCATAGCCGGAGCGCAGCCGCAGCAGGCCTCGGCGGTTGCGGTCGAACTGGCGACGTGGGGTCTGTTCACTCCGCGCGGAGCGTGCTCGCTTTCAGCGCGGCCCTTCGCCGTGCCGTGCTCGCACGGCAGCGGCTGGCGGTCCGCGAGCGCCTCGCGCGGCGGCGGTGTTCGCGAGATCTGAGACGGCGAAGTATTGACAAACCGTGACAGTGGCTTTACAAACGGGGCAATCGACTTGCACTGCGGGCCCATGCTTCGGTGGGAGGCTTTTATGCGCTGTCTGGTCAGGCATCGCTTCGCCTTCATCTCGCTTGCCGCCGCCCTTTTGGGCGTCCAGGCATTCGCCGCGTCCGCGGCATTCGCGCAGACGCCGGCCGGTCGGATCACTGGCGTGGTGCGCGACGCCGCCGGCGCGCCGCGCCCGGGCGCCCGGGTCACGGCCATGAACACCGCGACCGGCGCCACGCGGAGCGCGACCACCGCCGCCGACGGCGCGTACGCGATCGGCGGCCTCGCGCCTGGCGCCTACACCGTCTCGGCGTCGGTGGCCGGCATGCGCAGGTCCGCGCCCGCGAGCGTGCGGGTCGCCGGAGACGGGGCGGCCGCGTCGGCGGACTTCGTGCTCGAGCCGCTGCGACTCCAGGCGGTCACGGTCACCGCCACGCTCCGCGAGCAGCAGCTGGCCGACGTGCCGTTCTCCATCGCCGCGCCCTCCGCGCGGGAGCTGCGCGAGCGCGGTGTCGAGAACATGGAAGGGATCGCGGCCAACGTGGCCGGCTTCTCCGTGCAGAATCTCGGGCCGGGCCAGAGCCAGGTCGCGCTCCGCGGGGCGTCCGCCGGCCAGGTCGCCCGCGACCAGCCCGGCGTCAAGGAGCAGGTGGGGGCGTACCTGGACAACTCGCCCATTTCCATGTCGCTGTTCACGCCCGACCTCGACCTGTTCGACATCTCGCGCGTCGAGGTGCTGCGCGGGCCGCAGGGGACGCTGTTCGGGTCGGGGTCGCTCGCCGGCACGGTTCGCTACATCACCAACCAGCCCGAGCTCGGTGCGCGCAGCACGTTCGGCGAGGTCGGCGGGAGCTGGATAGGCGGCGGCGACGGGGGCGCGAACGTCAAGCTCGGCGCGAACGCGCCGCTGGGCGACCGGGCGGCGGGCCGCGTGGCGGCGTACTACAACCGGCTGGGCGGCTACATGGACGCCGTGCAGCCCAACCTCGGCGTCGACAAGAACGTCAACACCGGCATGCGCGGGGGCGTGCGGGCGGCGCTCCGGATCGAGCCGAGCAACAAGCTCAGCATCACGCCGCGGATCGTCTACCAGCGCGTGAAGATGGACGGCTGGAACCGCATCGACGCGTACAACATCCTCGCCAACCCGTTCACGACCACGCGCCCCGCGGTCAAGCTCGGCAAGCGCGAGCTCTTCACGCAGATCCGGGAGCCGTTCACCGACGATTTCGTCCTCGGCGACCTGAACGCGCGCTACGACTTCGGGCGGGTGAACCTGACGTCGATCACCTCCTACACCTGGCGCGACATCCTCGTGGTGCGCGACGCCGGCGCGCTCACCGCGAGCATCACGGGCGGCAGCCTCGGGCTGCCGGCGAACGTCTACACCCTGAACTCGCCCCTCGACGACGCCACGAAAGGCAAGGTGTTCACCGAGGAGCTGCGCCTCGCCGGCGGCAACCAGCGCGCCCGGTGGCTCATCGGCGGCTTCCTGGCCCGCAACAAGCGCGACTACGGCCAGAGCCTCCTCGTCGCCGGCTTCCAGGACTCGGCCGCGGCCGACGGCGCCGACATCCCAACGCAGGGCCTTCGCGCGAAGCGGGACGAGCTGTTCTTCTCCGACCTGTCGTACGACCTGACGCAGCGGGCTGTCTTCGGCGAAGCCACCGTGAGCCTGCTCGACCGGCTCGAGCTCACCGGCGGTCTGCGCTACTACAGCTTCGACGAGGACCGCGCGCAGGTGTTCGACGGCATCTTCGCCAACGACAACACGGGAACGACCCTCGTCTCCACTCCGGGCTCGACGAGCGCCAATGGCCTCGCGCCGCGCTTCATCGCCCGCTTCAAGGCCGCCGAGGGGATCACGTTCAACGCCCAGGCCGCGCAGGGATTCCGCCTCGGCGGCATCAACGACCCGCTCAACGTCCCGCTCTGCACGCCGCAGGACCTCGCCACGTTCGGCGGCCGGGCGTCGTGGAAGGACGAGAAGACCTGGAACTACGAGGTCGGGGCGAAGACCCTGTGGGCAGGCGGGCGCGCGTCGCTCAACCTGTCCGCGTTCTACATGGACATCCGCGACCTGCAGCTGATCGTGACTGCCGGCTCCTGCTCGTCGCGCCTCGTCTTCAACGTGCCGAAGTCGATGAGCCGCGGCGCGGAGCTCGAGCTCACGATGGCGCCGAGCCAGTACTTCGACTTCGCCGTCTCCGGGACGCTCAACAACGCCGAGCTACGCTCCACGCTGACCTCGACCGACACGGCGGGCGTGGTGAGCGTCGTCTCGGGGATCGAGAAGGGCAACCGCCTGCCCAGCGTGCCGCGCGTGCAGGCCGCCGCCGCCGCCACCGTGCGCCGGCCGGTGTGGTCGGGGGGGCTGGGCTTCCTGACCGCCACGTACAACCACGTCGGCTCGCGCTACACGCAGATCGACGACCTCGCCGCGGGCTTCGGAACCGTCGACCTCAACTCGTTCGCGGAGTCGGGTGGTGCCACGATCGGCGGACCGCTGACCCAGTCCACGTTCCGGTTCGACCCGAAGCTGCCGGCGTACGACCTGGTCAACCTGCGCCTGGGCATCACGCGCGCGAAGTGGGAGACGGCGCTGTTCGTCAACAACCTCACCGACGAGCGGGCGCTCCTCGCGCTCGACCGGGAGCGCGGGACCCGCGCGCGCGTGGGCTACCTGACGAACCAGCCGCGGACGGCGGGCATCTCCATGAGCTTCACGTACTGAGCTCCTGCCGAGCCGCGGCCCCGACTCCCCTGACCCGGCGGCGCCCGCCGCCATGCCGCCAATGTCGCGGCGGACGTTCGTCATGTCCGTCGTAGCGGCGCCGCTCGCGGCGCCGCTCGGCGTCACCGGCACGCCGGCCGCGCGCACGTCGCGCGATCGCGTGGTGGTCGTGGGCGCGGGCGCGTTCGGCGGCTGGGCGGCGCTCGCGCTCCGGCACGCGGGCATGCACGTCACGCTCGTGGACGCCTGGGGCGCGGGACACTCGCGCGCGTCGTCCGGCGGCGAGACGCGCGTCATCCGCGGCGTGTACGGCGGCGTCCCGATCTACAGCGAGATGGCCGCCCGCGCGCTCGCGCTCTGGCGCGAGGCGGAGCAGCGGTGGAAGCGCCAGGTGCTCTTCCGCACGGGCGCGCTGTGGATGTGCGCGGCCGACGACGCCTACGTGCGCCGGTCGATCGAGCCGATGCGGGCGGTCGGCCTGCCCGTGGAGCAGTGGTCGCCGGAGGAGGCCGCGCGACGCTACCCGCAGATGGGCTTCCGCGACGTGCGCACGGTGTACTTCGAGCCCGAGGCGGGGTACCTCTCGGCGCGCGCCGCGTGCGAGCTGGTGCGCGAGACGTTCGTGCGCGAGGGAGGAGAGTACCGGCAGGCGTGGGCGCGCCCGGGCGCCGCGGCGGGAGCGCGCCTGCCGAACGTCACGCTCGCGGACGGGAGCACGCTCGCCGCGGACCGCTTCGTGTTCGCGTGCGGCCCGTGGATGGGGCAGGTCTTCCCGGACGTGATCGGCCGCCGGATCGTGCCCACACGGCAGGAGGTCTTCTTCTTCGGCGCGCCGGCGGGCGACACGCGCTACGACGTCGGCGCGCTGCCGGCGTGGGTGCACCTCGGCGAGCGAACGATGTACGGCATCCCGGTGCACGACCGCCGCGGGCTGAAGGTGGCGGACGACACCGCGGGCGAGGAGGTGGACCCGACGACGCTGGAGCGCGTGCCGAGTGCCGCGGGGCTGTCGCGTGCGCGGGCCACGCTGCGCGAGCGATTCCCCGCGATGGCCGACGCTCCGCTGGTGGAGGCGCGCGTGTGTCAGTACGAGGCGTCGACCGACGGGCACTACCTCGTCGACCGGCATCCGCAGCTCGAGAACGTGTGGCTCGTGGGCGGCGGCTCCGGCCACGGCTTCAAGATGGGGCCCGCGCTCGGCGAGCACGTCGCGGCGCTGGTGCAG
>JBJMNL010000222.1:0-19033 GCA_045804285.1 Gemmatimonadaceae bacterium | reverse complement strand
GCGGGCGCCGCGGCCGTGGACCCATGCGAGCGACGACGATCTCCACCCGCGTGCTGCGCCGGGGCGGCCGCGCCGGCCGGATCCCGGCCGAGCGGCGGCGGCAGGTCGCTGGCAACCCATACTGCGTTCGGTCGCACTGTTTGGCGCGGCGGGATGGGCCGGCGGATGGCGTGGAACGTCTTACGCGCAAGCCGGACACGCCCGCGCCGGCGTTCCCGAGTCCGGTGAGATATGCTGCGGCCAGCCGCAGGGGTGTGGCGCGGAATGCAGTCCAATTGGCGTTAGACGGCCACACCCATGGTCGTGAGGGCAGGCGTGGTGTCACAGACATCTTTCCGGCGATGGGCGCGGGCCGTGCGCGGGGTCCTCCAGGCGGCTGGCATCGCCGCCCTGCTGGGCTTCGCGCTGTGGCGCTTCGCGTACTCGCTGGCCGGGGCGCCGGACGAGCCGGTGGCCGCGTCGTGGTGCCGCGCGGCGTACGCGCGCGCCGGCGGGCGCCCGGACTCGGCGGCCGTCGACGCCCAAGTCCCGGTCACGTCGCGGGAGCAGGCCACCACGGCCGTCAACTGCGGTACCCTGCGCGCGGCCGGCGCGCTCGCGCGGTGAGCCCCCGCGTGGGGCACCGCCGAGCGGCGGTCCAACGTGGCGCTGCAGCCGACGGGCGCGGGGGGTCGCATCCGGCTGGGTGCCGGCCGGCATCCCGACCCCTACGTATCACGGCGCCCGCCCGGGCGCCCGCCCGCAGCTGAGCTCGGGCGTTAGATGGCGCCAGGCATTGTGGTAGCTTTCCGGTCCGCTGGCAGACTATTCAAGCTCCGCCCCGAGGCGCTATCCCGATGCAGAAGAAGCGAGCGACCGCCCTCCAGCAGGCGTGGGGCGCGAAGCCCTGTGCGCACCCCGCGTTCGCGAAGGAGTACGACCTCGGGGCGCGCACCGGCAACTACGTCTGTACGCAATGCGGGGCGACGGTCACGTTCCGGGAGAAGGCCGAACTCGTGGCCGCCCGCCGCGCCTGAGCGGGCGGCCCGCGCGACATGTCCTCTCTGCTACGGAGCCCGATTCGCACGGAGTTCGATCGGCTAATCCTGGTTTCGCTTTCAGGGTTCTTACCCCGAGCGGTCGAGCAGAGCAGGCGTGAGGCGCCGATTGCGTTGGAGCTTTTCGACTATGCAGCGCTGACTGCGTGGGTCGACCGGCTCCGGGTGTCCGATGAGGATGCAGCGGGAGAGGTCGAGTTCTTGGTGCGTGCGATATCGCACAAGTTCGCCGAGTTGATCGCGAAAAACCCGCGGACCTTGATGTCGCTCGAATGGCGCGATCTAGAGCGAACCGTTGCACGCATCATGGAGGGGCTGGGGTTCAGTGTTGTCCTGACGCCACCGAGCAAGGACGGCGGTAAGGACCTGGTCCTCTCGTTCGAGGCAAGCAATCGCGAGACTTCGTACATCGTAGAGCTGAAACAGTGGCGCGCTGGAAATCGGGTCGGTCCCGACGCCGTCTCATCCTTTTTAAGTGTGATCGTTCGAGAGCAGAGATCCGGAGGTCTGTTCCTTTCTACGTCCGGCTACACTCAGGGTGCATTCGAGGGCTTGACCGAGATTCAACGTCGGACACTCAAGTTTGGCGCAACAGAAAAGATCGTTGCGCTAGCGAAGACGTACACGCGTGCCGAGGCCGGTCTGTGGACACCTCCGGCGGCTTTAGATGACATTCTGTTTGAGGGTACCGAGTAGGCTACCTAACGAGTCGGTGCAGCTGACGAAACGGGCCCGCGCTCCGCGCGGCGTGCACGCTTCCGTGAGGCCCGTTTCGCAGCTGAGCTCAGGCGTTAGGCGTACAGACGACCTTCTATGCGAATTACGGCCGGAGACCTCGCGTCCGTCGGAGCAGCCGCGGTCCTTGCGGCCCTCGCCGCCCAGGCGGGCGCCCCCCTCGTGCCGCGCGGCGGCTACTGGGCTTCGACCGGGGCCCCCGCCGCGGCCTTGCTGGTGCTCCTGGTCGGGGTGTCCGTCGTCTTCGGCCCGCTGGCCCGGCGCCTCGGCGTCGCCCCGGCGCGCCTCCCCCGCCTGCTGCTGGCGGGCCTAGTCGCCGCGGCCACGGCGTACATCGTCACGCTGCGTGGCCCCTGGGCGGTGCCGGGCCGCGCCGCCCTCGTCGCCGGCGGCCGCGTGCTCGTGACGCTGACCTTCTATACGCTCCTCGCGGCCACGCTGCCGCGCCTGCTCGATTTCGGCGAGGCCACCCGGACGCGGCTCTTCCCCGAGCGCGGGGTCCGCGCTCGGCCGCCGCGCCGTGACGCCTAACGAGGCGCTGCGGCCGACGGGCGCTGCTTGGAGTCGTTCGGTTGTGTGGCTGGACGGGTCCTCGGCCGGGCGGCATCTTCCCGCCTGGACGCTCGCCGCCCGCAGCTGAGCTCGGGCGTTCGGCGGACAAGCAGCTACGAAGGTCGGAACCGTTCGGACGCTGGCGGCACATGGCGCCTGCGGCGACGATCATGAGCTCGCCCGCGGTTGAGCCTGGGCGATAGGGAGCGGCAGCCGTGGGGTGGCGCACGTCCTGGCACGGACCTATCCGTAGGCTCAACGCACCTTCATCTGCCGGGAGTGCGGCGCCCTTCGCCGCGCGCGGGCCCAGTACGGGCCGGAGAGGGGTGGAAGCGCCGCTGCCGGCGCCACATTGGTTGCATCCGCTCGAAGCTACACTCAGGCGTTCGGCCGACGCACGAGACGTCCCGACGCCACGAACCCCGCCGCCGTCAGGCGGCGAGGCCCTCGTGACACTGTCGCCGCGCGTGTCCTGCTTGGGACGCCCTGGTATTCTCAGGGAGGTGTTGTGTCTACCGACTCCGTCAACCTGTATGACAACGTGTACGCCGACTTCGCCGGCCACGCCGAGCGCGCGGTGCGGCAGGAGACCTATGGCGAGGACTTGGGTCAGAGCAGCTGGTTGACCGCCCGGGAGTGGCTCGAATTTGCCGATCAACTCGGTATCGCCTCTGCGACCGAGGTTCTCGAGGTGGGCAGCGGCTCCGGCGGCCCGGCCGTTTACCTGGCCGCCAGGCGCGGGTGTCGAGTAACTGGTGTGGACGTCAACGTGCATGGCGTGCGAAACGCCAGGGCCCTCGCCGACGCCCGAGGCCTGTCTGCGCGGGTACACTTCGAAGCAGTCGACGCTAGCCAGTCTCTCCCGTTCGCGGGTGAGTGCTTTGACGCCATCGTCTCGAATGACGCGATGTGCCACATCGCGAACCGAGCCGCGGTGCTCCGCGACTGGCACCGGATCTTGCGTCCCGGCGGGCGCGCGCTCTTCACCGACGCGATGGTCCTGACGGGCCCGGTCTCCCATGAGGAGATCGCGACGAGGAGCTCGATCGGATTCTACCTGTTCGTTCCACCGGGCGCGAACGAGGCCATGCTGCGAGAGGCCGGGTTCGCCGTCCGGGCGGTTCAGGATGTGACCGCCGGCACGGCGGAGATCGCGTCTCGGTGGCACGATGCGCGAGCGCGGCACCGTGACCCGCTCGTGGCCAGAGAAGGGGAGGCCAATTTCCAGGGCCTCCAACGGTTCTTGCGATGCGTCCATGCGCTCTCCGTCGAGAGACGTCTGTCGCGGTACGCGTATCTCGCGGAGAAGCCAAATTCGGCTGCCTGAGTGGCGCGTCCTCGCGCCGCGGCAGGGCGAGAGCGGCGGGTTCCCGCATTCTCGACTACACGCTTCCCCGTCCGCCGTGACGCGGCGAATCACCCGTTGATACCGCGCGGATCATCAGCGTGGCGATCACCCCGTGCCGCCGAACGAGGCGCTGCAGCTGCCGAGCGCGCGGGCGCAACTGGTATTGCGCCCGTCGGAATCTCGACCGGGCATCCGGTTGGGGCGCCCGCAGGGGCTCGCGGCTGAGCTCGGGCGTTGGCCAGACACCCAAAGGCGATGGAGCATCTCACCCTTCCCGTCCTTGATGCGGACGAGAGCAGCGTCGTCAGCCATGAGGTCCTGGAGGTGGAGCGCCTCCAGGATGGCGGCGTCCGGCTGCTGCACTCCCCCGCGTTCGTTCGGGGCATAGCCGCGGGGGACGTGATTGACGTCCTTCCGGCCGAACTCGCGGGCTTCCGTGTGCGGTCACGCGCAGGGAACGTCGCCATCGTCGTGGCACTGCAAGACGTCGCCGACAAGAGTTCAGATCTCGTCCGACGACTCGTAGCCAACGTCATCTCCCTCGGTGGCGTCTGCGAGGGCGGGCCGGGCAGAGCCCTTGCCTTCACGATCCCAGTGACCGCGGGTTTCGGCCAGATCGAGTCGGCGTTCAGTTCGTTGGGCGCCGGCGGCGACGGCGCGTCGTGGTGGTACGCGAATGTCCTGGATCGGGACGATCGCCCCCTCGGATGGTGGGAGGCGCGATCGAGCGGGCCAACCGACCGATGAAGCTGACGGGCCGCTTGCGCGGCCCGCAGCGTGTCGGCACAGTCGTTAGGCCGCTACAGGGTTCACATGCGAGGGCCGCAGCGGGCCGCCCCACGATCGCTGCCCAGCTCGCGCTTCCAACTGGCGCGTGGTCCGGGGGGCCGCGGTGCCGCGGTGCCGCGGCGCCGGAGTGCCGCGGTGCCGTCTGCGAACAGGCGCCAACGACGGTCGGGCGGCGAGCGTTCTCCCGGCCCCTGGAAGCGCCGAAGAGGTGGGGTATCATGCCGCATCGCGACGAGGTCCAGCCGTGCCTGTGAGACGTCAGGTGCTCTTCGTCCAGGGCGGAGGCGCGCGCGTTCATGACGAGTGGGACGGCAAGCTGGTCGCGAGCCTGAGGGCCGAGCTGGGGCCGGCCTACGAGGTCCGCTATCCGCGCATGCCGAACGAAGATGACCCGAGCCACGCCACGTGGGCGGCGGCGCTCGAGCGCGAGCTCGCGGGCCTGGACGAGGGCGCGATCCTCGTCGGGCACTCGCTCGGCGGAACCATCCTGATCAGCGCTCTCGCCGAGCATCCGCCCGAGCGGGGGCTTGGCGCGATCGTCCTGATTGCCGCCCCGTTTGTCGGTGAGGGCGGGTGGCAGAGCGCTGATTGGAAACCGCCGCGTGCCGTAGGCGAGCGGCTGCCCAGAGGGGTCCCGGTCTATCTCTACCACGGCCTCGCGGATGCCACCGTGCCGGCGTCGCACGCGGAATTGTACGCGCACGCCATCCCCCAGGCCGATCTCCGTCGCCTGCCGGATCGCGACCATCAGCTCAACAACGACCTGAGCGAGGTCGCCGCGGTGATCAGGTCGTTGGCGGCCGAGGCGTGAGGGAAGGGTGCCGCGTCGCGCGGTTTGCGGCGGCGCCGCCCGGCACGGGCCAGGTGCACGAACGGCGGGCCTCCTCCCGCACGCGGCCTGACGGTCGTTGCCGCTGACGAGCGATCTGCGGTGTTGCGCGTGGCGTCGCCACGCGCGCTCATTGGACTCGCTCGCAGCTGAGCTCGGGCGTTAGGCGGCACCCAGCGCCACCGCTGGGCCGATACGTCACTTGGCGTATACCGGCGGTGCCACCTCGGGCACACACTGCCGGTATCCGCCCGCGCCGCCGCCTCTGGCAGCCGCCGCGCCGCCCCCAGCCAAACCGCTGATGACTTCCTGCGCCCTCCACGTGCCGCCAACCCGCCGGCGCAGTCGGCTCGTGGCGCTCATCTCGCTCGCCCTCGCGGCCGCGTGCCGCGACGCGACCGCGCCCGACGGGCCGCGTCACGTCGGGGAATGGGACACCTACGGACGGGTGCGCGACCGCTGGTACAAGCCGCAGTCGGGCTACGGAGCCGCGTGCCCCACCGTGGCCGGCGACGTCGTGGTGTTCGGCACCGGCGACGGGCACCTGATCGCACGCGACCGGGCCAGCGGAACCGAGCGGTGGCGCGCGCTCGTCACCGGGGGCGGGTACTCGGTCGACGCCGGCCTGCTCACGGTCAAGGACGTCGTCGTCGCGCTGGCCGACTACCAGACGGTGGGCGTGGACCGGGCGTCGGGGCGCGTGCTCTGGTCCTACGCAGCCCCTCCCGACAGCAACGCGTGGTTCGGCTACCCTTCTGCTCCCGGCTATCTGTCGCATAACCACGCCGCGGCCGATTCGGCCGGGACAGTCTACGTCCCGGCGTGGGGCGGGTCGGTGAGTGCGGTCGACGTGCGCACGGGCCTGGCGCGGTGGGCGTGGCGCCTCGACCCCGGATATCCCTTCAACTCGGGCGCGAGTGGGACCGCGGTGGCCGGCGACACGGTGTTCGCGGCGCTCTGGCAGAACACGAACCTGAGCGGAACCGAGATGCGCGGGGTCCTCGTGAGCCTCGACCGCGCGACGGGGCGCGAGCTCGCACGCGCGGCGCTCCCGTTCGCGCCGAGCCGAATTGGCGGGCCCATTCTCGCCACCCCCGCCGCCGTCATCGTCGCCCGCGGCGGCGCGGGCCAGCTCGCCGCCGTGGATCGCCGGACCGGCGCCGTGACGTGGCGATTCTCGCCGCCGCCGGCCCAGTACGGCTGGCAGTACGCCTCGTCGAGCGGCGTGGGTGGCGACGCCGACCTCGCGTTCACGGACGGCGGCAACGACCACTTCCACGCCGTGCGGGCGGCGACGGGCGAACAGGTGTGGGAGAACGACCAGTACGGCGGCACTATGGCCACGCCCACCGCGTCCGCGCGCCGCGTATACGCCGCGAACGGATGGGCGCTCAGCGTCTTCGATCGGGAGACCGGCGGAGTGGTGGCGAAGGTCGTGCAGCCAGGGCACAAGGCGCTGGACCTCGACGGACTGATCGGCTGCGTCACCGTCGTCGGCCCGGAGGCCTACGCCACGACCTACGCCGGCGCGTGGAGCTTCTGGGAGCCGTAGCGGCGTCGGTTGGCAATCCGGCCCGCCGCCTAACGATGCGCTGCAGCCGACGGGGCGTGGGCAGCATCAGGTTGCGCCCGGCTCGGCCGCGTCGCACAGTTGAGCGCATCGCGCCCGCCAGCCCGCGGCCCCGCAGCTTCGCTTTGGCGTTCGGGCGACAACGACACTCTACTCTCCGAATCGTGCGGACCTGGCTAGTCGCCCTTGCCTGCGCGGCCCTGCTCCCCGCCGGCGCCGGGGCGCAGTACAGCGTCGCGCTCGGGGCCGGGCCGACGGCCGGTGTGGTGGGCCTCGAGGTGCTCTGGCCCGCGGCGGGGCGCCGGGCGGCGGTCGCCGTCGGCGGCGGGGTCGCGGGGCTCGGCGGCCGGGGGCTGGTCTACCTCGGCGCCGGCACGCCGGTGGGCCGCGCCGCGGCGCGCCGGTACGCGAGCGCGGGGTACCTCGCTACACCCTGGCGGTTCGGCACCATCCGCGCCTCGGGCGCGGTGGCGCTCGAGGGCGGGGCGCAACTCTGGCCGGCCGCCGGGCGCGGGCTGCTCGCCGACCTCGCGGCGGGCGTCGTCATTCCGCACGGGGGCACGTGGGGCGGAAACACCGTGGCGCCGAGCGTCCGGCTCCAACTGGGCTGGGCGTTCTGAGCCGGCCGTCCTGCGCCAGAACGTGGCGCTGTAGCCGACAGGCGCGCCGGGGAGTCGTTGGGTTGTGCGTCTGGACAGCCTCTCCGTCCGGCGGCATCCTCCCGCGAGCGACGTTCAGCGCCCGCAGTTGAGCTGGGGCCGTAGATGGCGACGACCTTCGATGACAGCCAAGCTGGCCCCACATCTCGGGCATGTGGTGAGGCGAATACCGCTACCCGTATGCGGCAAGGCGAATACCGCCACCGGCCTGGTGAGGCGTCGCAGCGGACAATCACGGTGGGCATCCCGCGGCTTGAATGCGACAGCACGTCATGGAGGTGACGACGATGCGCAGTTTTCGGTGGAGGAGCCTGTTGGGGGCGTCGGTCTTCCTCTACCTGTTGTACGGGGCGGCGAACGTGCTGGCGGCTCTGAGCGTACCGATCACACTGCTCAGGGGAGGTGCAGGCGCGACCGCCGTGGTGCTGGACCCGGAGTCTGACGCCTATCTGGCCGGCGGCAAGGAGGTCATCGATGCGCTGAGAAGCACCAACCCGAAGCTCGACACGCTGCTCGTCAGCTCGATGGTGAGCATGTGCGCGCAGATGATGGCCTTCGCCATCGTTGCGATCCTCGTGACCTGGTTCGCGATTCGGCGTGGACAGAGCTGGGGCTTATGGGCGGTCGCGGCAGCGGCGCTGGCGCAGATTCCGTATTACGCGGCGATCCTCACGATGTACGCGGCACACGGCGCCCCGCTTGGCGGCTCGGTGGCGGGCCTATCGACCTTCTCCGTTGGCCCCTTGATCGCGCTCGCGCTCGGCCTGGCGGGGATTCGACGGATGCGGCTCGCGCCCACGACGGGATCATGAGTCCGCCGGCGTGGCCTTCGTCGCGCTGGAACTGCTCGCGCACCTGGCGCTCGCGGCGCGGCACCGCCCAAACTTCTACAGCGGCACGGGCTGGCCCGGCATACGCAAGGCAGCACTCCTGGTTGGTGTCGCCGCCTAACGAATCCTTGCATCTGACCGAGGCGCGCAACGCTCCGGCCGCACTCACGGCTCCAGCCTAGCGCCTCCGCAGCTGAGCTCGGGCGTCAGGTGGCCAACATCCTTCACGATATGACCGACACAAGTTTTCGCCTCCGCGAGGCGACGCCGGCGGATGCACGGACGATCGCTCGTCTCCTGACCGAGCTGGGGCATCCGACGGACGCCGCCGACGTGCCGGCGCGACTGGCCGCCGTCCTCGGCGAGGGCGGTGCGGTTCTGCTGGCGGTGGACGCGGGCGACGCGCCGCTGGGCCTGCTCTGCCTAGCCAGTCACGCGGTGCTGCACGCGCCGGGGCCGGTCGCGTACATCACCGCGCTCGTCACCGCGGCCCCGGCGCGGCGGCGCGGCGTGGGGCGCGCCCTGGTGGCGGCCGCCGGAGAGTGGGCGCGGCGGCGGGGCTGCGTCCGCCTCACCGTGACCAGCGCCGAGCACCGCGCCGCCGCGCACGCGTTCTACCCCGCCAACGGGCTCCCGTACACGGGCCGCCGCTTCTCGGCGCCCGTCGGCCCGCCGGCCACCTAACGAGGCGCCGCAGCCGCCGGGCCGTGGGGCAACGGGTGGCGCGCCTGGCGAGTCCCGCGACGGTTCCGCATCTTGTCGCCCGTCGGCTCGAGGCCCCGCAGGTGAGCTCGGGCGTTCGGCCGACCGAGTGAATGACCCTATCCGGCGAGGTTCGTATGCGATTGTGGTCGGCGCTGAGTCTTGTGTGCGGCGCCCTGCTCCTGGGCACGACTTTCGCCCACGTGCTCGAGATCCGAGCGAAGGCGCACATGGATGGAGCGCTGTGGACCACGTTGCAGCATCGATTGTACAGGGCCTTCGCCACGGTTGGTGGCGCGGTGGAGATCGGCGCCATCCTGAGCACGGCCGCGCTCGCGTGGACCGTGCGTGAGCACGCCGGTCGGTGGCTCGCTGGAGTGGCCTTTGGGTGCTTCGCGGTAGCCTTCGCCGTGGTTTGGCTCGGGATGGTGGCTCCGGTCAATCGGCGGGTCGCACGCTGGGACCCTGCCGCCGTGCCCGCGGACTGGGAGCGCTGGCGCCGGCAGTGGGACGCGGGGCACGCCGTGCGCTTCGGGCTCCAGCTGCTCGGCTTCTGGTTGCTCGTCGAGCTGCTCGTCGTCCTCGGCCCCACGGCGGGGAGCACTTAGGTCGCGTCAGCGTCGGGTTCCTGCTGGCCCGCTTCGCAGCTGAGGTCCGGCGTTCGGCGGCGACCAACACTCCTTCCGCGAGCACTGATGAAGATCGAGCACGCCGAATCGGACGAGCAGATCGCCGCTACCTTCGACGTCGTGCGGCAGCTCCGGCCGCACCTCGTGCGGGAGGAGTACGTCCCGCGCATCCGAGCACTCATGGCGAGTGACGGCTTCCGTCTGGCGTCCCTCGCGGACGAGGGCGAGGTGCGCGCCGTGGCGGGCTACCGCTATATGGACATGCTCTATTGCGGCCGCCTGCTGTACATCGACGACCTGGTCGCGGACGAGCGCGTACGGTCGCGCGGCTATGGCGCCCGGATGCTCGACTGGCTGAAGGGCGAGGGGCGGCGCGAGGGCTGCAGCGAGCTGCAACTGATCTCGCGCGTGGTCCGCGAGCGGGCCCACCGGTTCTACTTCCGCGAGGGCTTCGGCATCGAGTGCTTTCACTTCCGCTGCACACTCTAACGCAGGGGCCGAGCTCGGGCGTCAGGCAGCGACACCGTCTGCTTCGCGCGCCGTTCAAAATGACCCCTCGGCATCCTGGAGCTCACGCGACATGACTGACGCTCTACCCGGCGGATCGACACGTACGTCGCGGGTCATTCGGGCCACTCCCGAAGCGCTCTACACGGCGTTCGTCGATCCGACGATCCTCGTGCAGTGGCTGCCTCCCGCCGAGATGACGGGCCGGATCCACGAGTTCGACGCGCGCGTGGGCGGCGGGTACCGTATGTCCCTCTACTATCCGGAAACGGAACGCACCATGCGCGGCAAGACGGGCGAGCGGGAAGACATGGTTCACGTCCGGTTCACCGAGCTGCGTCCTCCGGAGCGGATCGTCGAGGCAGTCCGATTCGTGTCGGACGACCCTGCCTTCGCGGGCGAGTTCACCTTGACCGTCACGTTGGAGCCGGTATCCGCCGGAACGGCGGTGACGCTCGCGTTCACGAACCTGCCGCCGGGGGTGCGGCCGGAGGACAATGACGCGGGAGCCGAACTCAGTCTCGCGCAGCTGGCGGGGCTCACTGAACGTTGAGCGGCGCCGGAGTCGCCGTCTGAGGTACGTTGCACCTGGGGGACGCCAGGCTGCTGCCCAACGCATCGTTGCAGCTGACGAGCGGGCTGTGGAAACGGCGGCTCCGTCGCCACGACTATGACGTGCGCTCGCGGCTGAGCTCATGCGTTAGGTGGCCATACGCGTCTTGGAGGGGAGGGCCATGCAGCGACCAACTCTCTCCCTGGTGACGGCGCTCGCGCTGGTCGCCGCCTGTGCGCCCCACGAGCCGGGCGCCTTCTGGCGGCCAGGCGCGCGCTACCGGCTGACCCTCGCCGCGGACGGGCCGCGGACTCTCACGCCGGAGCAGGCGCGCTATCTGGCGCCGGTGAGCGACACCGCCGCGCTCCAGCTCACCGTCGACTCCGTCGCCCGGGACACCGCGTACGGGCGGGTGGACGGCGACACCCGTCACTTCCCGGTCGCCTTTCGGGCCGTCGGCGGGGACCGGTTCATCGCGACGCGCGAGCGGGAGCGGTGGCGCCTCACGGTCAACCCGCACGCGGCCGACACCGGGCTCGCGCTCGCCGGGGAGCGGTCGGGCGGCGAGCTCCGCGGCGGTTGGGAGACGCGCTTCCCGTCCGGCGGGCGGGGCCGCTTCGTCCTCGCCCCGGCCACCTAACGATACGCTGCAGCCGACCGGGCGAGCGGTATCGGGCTTCTCGCCTGGCGAACTCGGCACCCTCCGCGCACATTCGGCTCGCCCCCCGCAGGAGAGCTTGGTCGTCAGGCCGCACCCCCCTCGCTGTCCTCCCGCACATCCCGTGACCGACCCACTCGCCGCCTCTCAGCCCCATACGCACGGCGGCCGCCGCGCCACGCTCGGCGAGGTCGGCCTCGTCTTCGGGCCCACGGTCGGCGTCTCGTTCGCCGGCAGCCTGTGGGCGGCGCACCACGGTGGGCGCGCCGCCGTCGCCTTCACCGATGCCCACCTCGCCGGCGTCCTCGCGTACGAGGCGCTCCTCGCCGCACTCCTGCTCCCGTGGCTGACCCGGCGCGGCTGGTCCCCGCGCCGAGTGGCCGGCGGCGCGCCCGCCCCCCGCGACGTCGCCATCGGCGGCGCGCTGTGGCTCGCCACCGTGGCGTGCTATACCCTCTCCTGGGGGGTCTTCGCCGCCCTCCAGCCGGACGCGGCGCGCGCGCTGGCCGGCGAGCACCGGTTCGCGGGCGGCGCCTCCGCCCTGGCCGTGGTGGCGGCGTCGGTCCTCAACCCGGTCTTCGAGGAGTTCCTCTGGCTCGGATACGGGGTCCCGAGCCTCGCGCCGCGGCTCGGCCTGCGCGGCGCCTGCGCGCTCAGCGTCGCGCTGCGGGTGAGCGTGCACCTCTATCAGGGCGCGTGGGCCGTGCTCGGCATCCTCCCCGTCGGCCTCTGCCTCACGTGGTACTACGCCCGCACGCGCCGGCTCTGGCCTGTCGTCGTGGCGCACGTCATCCTCGACGCGGTCGGCCTTGCCCAGTACCTCGCAGCGCGGGGGTGACGCCCGCCGCCGTGCGGCCCAACGTGACGCTGCATCCGTCAGGGTCAAGGTCGCGGCGGTCCTCGTCGGTCAAGTCGGCCGCAGGTGAGTGCGTGGCGAGCGGTCACCCGCCACGCGACCGGTCGCCAGACGTCAGTCCGCCGTATTCACCGGCGCGCCGGCCTGTTGGCCCGGGGAAGCGGCCAGACTACGAGACGGACTCTCGAATCTCTTCATCCGCGGTCCCCTCCGCGCGCTTCGCGCTCGCACTGGCGGCAGAGATCGTGGCCGGGCGCACACCATCGCCGGTTGCACGGGCACGTCTGCGGGGCGCGCCACGGGGCGTCCGGGGTCGACGCGCCCCGCGCGGGCTCGACGCCGCCGGTCGCGCGCATGCCCGTGGGCCCACTCGCGTGAGGGCGGCGCGCGTCGGGCGCGTCGACGCCGTCCGGCGTCGCGCCGCCGTCGTGCTGCATCGGCTGCCTATTCACGCTTCACCCCCTGGCGTGCTGCGAGTGGACGACGACCACGATGCCGCGTGACGCGCGGCCGTAGGCGAGCGGCGTGCGTGGCACAAATTGCGCCGCCCGCGCGGCCGCCTCGGCGTGGTGGTTGATTCCGGCTTCGGCGTCCTGTCGCGGTACATGGGCTGAGCCGCCTCGTCGCCGGCACGCGCGCGGTCCAGGCGAAGTCCCCGGGGCCGCGCCCGGCCCGACCCCGGGCTCTTCCCTCCTCCCGCGATCCGCGCCACCTTGTTGGCGCGCCGCCGCGCCCCGCCGACGTGTCGCGCCGCGCTCCCTCCACGCGACCACGCGTGGCGCTCGAGAGCCCGACCCGTGCCCATCTCGTACACCTTCGACGAGCGGATCATCATCGTCCGCATGGTGGGGCAGTACTCGGTCCAGGACGTCGAGGATGCGCTCCTGCTCGCGCTCACCGACCCCGCCCGCCCACAGGGGGCGGTGCTGCTGCTCGACGTGCGCGCGTCCGAGTCGCTGCGCACCCGTCCGCCCGAGGACATCTGGGCACTGGGGCGCCTCCTCGCGCGGTGGCGAATGTGGTTCGGGAGCCGCGTGGCGGGGGTGGCGCCGACGGACCTGCTGTTCGGGCTGATGCGAATGGGGCAGGTCCCGGCGGAGGCGGGGGGCGTGATCGCCTGCGTCTTCCGCGCGATCGAGCCCGCGCGCGCCTGGCTGCTCGCCGGAGACGACGCGCCCGAGGCGACGCGGTGCGCCGCGCTCCATCCGCCGATCGCGGAGATCCGCCTCGCGAGCGTCGAGAGGGCCGCGCCGGCGCGCATCGCCACCGCGCTCGTGACCGGCGACGCACTCGTCAGCGCGTCGCCGGCGGCGCCGGAATAGCACGGGGCGGCGGGCTACTGCCCGCCGCCCCGTGCCTGGCTCGTCTCGATCACCAGCGCTAGCGGTGGTGCCGCGAGGCCTTCGTCTTCGCCGAGCTCGAGGTCGTGTGCGTCGCCGCGGGCTTCGCGGACGACTTCGTCGCCGGCGGAGCGGTGGTCTTCTCCGGCGCCGGCCTGGCCGCCGCGGGTTCCGGCACAACCGCTCGCACCGTCGCCGTGGCCCGCGCCTCGCTCCCCTTCACGCTCGCGGTGATCCGCTGCTCTCCCTCCTTGGTGCCGAGCCGCCAGCGCGTGCTCGCGCGCCCGTCGGCGTCGGTCATCATGCGGGCCGAGGAGACGCTCCCGCCCGACTCGGCGCGGAACTGCACCAGCGCGTCGGGGACGGGGTTGCCGTAGGCGTCGGTCACAAGCACGGCGATCACCGACGGGAGCGTGCGGCCGGGCG
This sequence comes from Gemmatimonadaceae bacterium, assembly GCA_045804285.1. Classification (GTDB taxonomy): domain Bacteria; phylum Gemmatimonadota; class Gemmatimonadetes; order Gemmatimonadales; family Gemmatimonadaceae; genus DATMHT01. The sequence continues at coordinate 5,013 of JBJMNL010000222.1, read as the reverse complement.
GGCCATCCGGCGCCGAGTCGGGGAAGGCGACGTTGGCGGGGGCGAGGGGGCGTGCCCGCACGCTCACCGTCAACGGGGTCGTCACTCCGGCGACGTGCGCCAGCAGGCGCTGGGCGCCGGCGGCGCGCCCGAGCGTCCAGGCGACGCGAACCGCGCCGAGCGAGTCGGTGGTCGGCGCGCTGTCGGCCACGGTACCGTGCGCGGGGACGAGCGTCACGGGGAGGCCCGGCACCGCGTTGCCTCCCTTGTCCACGGCGCGGAGCACGAGGGCGTGCGGGAGCGCGGCGCCGACCTTCGCGCTCTGGCCGCCGCCGCCGGCGACGACGAGCGCCGCGACGGGGCCGGGCACGGCGACGGCGCCGATCGTCACCCGCGGGACCGCGCGGCCGTTGCCGATCGAGGCGACGGCGTGCTGCACCCCCGCCTTCGGGCCGAGCGTCCACCTGACGCGCGATTGCCCGAGGCTGTCGGTGCGGTCGCGGAGGGCGACGAGGTGGCCGCCGTCGCGCGCCGCCCACGTCACCGGCACGTCGGGGAGGACGCGGCCCAGCGAGTCGGTGAGGCGCACGCCGGTCTCGTCCTGTACCTCCTCGCTCACGCGACCGGTGGCCATCTCGCTCAGCGCGTACGTCCTCACGTTGGCGGCGACGGGCTCCGACTCGGCGTGGGCGATGGTGGGGGTGGCCACCCCGTCCACGGAGAGGGAGAGGCTCTGCCGGCCCGGCGCGTCGCCGAGGGTCCATCGGGCGCGCGCGCGCCCCCTGGCGTCGGTCGTCGCCGTCGCCGGCTCGGCGCGCCCGTCGTCGCCGTCGGCGCCGAAGCGCACCGCGACGCCGGCGACCGGGCGCCCCTTCGCGGAGAGCACCTCGACCTCGAGGGGGCGTGGGAGCGTGCGTCCGACGGAGGCGTGCTGGGTCTCGCCGCCGACGATGGCGAGCGACGCCGGGACGTCGATCACCTCGATCTCCGTCTGGGTGCTGATCCCGTCGATGACGGCGGACACGGTGGTGTGGCCGGGCGCGAGGCCGAGCGTCTCGCCCGTGCTGTCGACGCGGGCGACCGCGCTGTCGGCCACGCGCCAGGCGACGGCGCGGCGCTCGACCGCGTAGCCGCGGGCGTCGAGCCCCTGCTCGCGGAGCCGCCGGCGCTCGCCCACCGAGAGCCGCGTCACGCTGTCGCCGACGATGCGCGCGCCGACGACGCGCGGGCGGACGACGACGCGCGCCCGGGCGACCTTGGCGCCGGCGGCGGCGAAGATGGTGACGGTGCCGGGCGCCTTCGCGACGACGGCGCCGTCGGCGCTCACGGAGGCGACGGCGACGCTGTCGCTGCTCCACGCGATCGGCGCGACGACGGCGCCGCCGCGGGCGTCCGCGACGCGGGCCGTGAGGTGCAGCGTGTCGCCGATCGAGGTGGCCGTGTCGGCGGCCGGCGTGATGCCGATCCAGGCGACGTCGGGCGCCGGCGCGCCGGCGGCGTAGCGTGGCTCAGCGCCGCCGGGCCTGGCGGCGGCGACGTCCTGCGAGAGAAGCCCGTGGGACTGGGCGTAGCTGAGGATCGAAACGAGGGCTGCGCCGGCGGAGCAAGCAGTGACCACGACTTTGCTCGAGCGGAGCGCCGTCTTCGACCACGAGTTGGCGGGCTGCGTCATGCCACTGAGACGAGCCACCAAACTCGGCCGTTACGCGCGCGCGGAGGGTCGGGCGCGGGTCAGGACACTTCGTCCGCTACTTAGTTTCGCATGTGCTCGCCGAGCGACCCGCGTCTCGCGCGGCGCGTTACGCGCGTCACGGCGCGGGTGGGCGGAGCCCGTCGGGGTGTCGGCGGCGCAGCTTCTCGACGTTCGTGGTGGCGACGTCGTCGAGGGAGAGGCCGAGCGTGGACGCGACGGTGGCCAGGCACCAGAGCGCGTCCCCCAGCTCCTCGGCGAGCGCGGCGCGGTCGAGCGGGCGCCGCTGGAAGAGGTGCTTGCGGACGACGCCGAGCACCTCGCCCGCCTCCTCGGCGAGCCCCGCCGCCGCGTCGAGGAGCCGTTCGTCGGCGTCGAGGGATGGGTTCGCGGTGCGGAGCGCCGCGGTCTGATACTCGGAGAGGTGCATCGGGGGCGCGGGGAGTGGGTCGGTCGTGGCGCGCGGCGCGGTGGCAGCAGACGTGCACGATGGGGGCGTGGGGCGGCGCCCGGCGGCCGGTGACCGCGCGCGGGGGGGCCCCCCCACCGGGAAGGTAGCGCGATCGCGCCGACCGTCGGCACCGAAACGCCGCGCCAGCCACCCGCGCCTTCCGCACCGCCTCACCAGGAGCTGAATACGTTGAACGACGTGATCGACGCAAGCGGTTCGCGTGCCGGCGAGGATTCGTCAGCCCGGACGCGGAGGGACGCCGAGCGGGCGGCCAACGCGCCGGGCGAGGCGCCGGGCGCTGCGCCGAGCGAGGCGGTGGCCCCGCTCGCGGCGACGCTCGCCCTCCGCGAGCGGTACCGGGACGCTTACCTCGAGCAGCGCGACCCGATCGCCGCCGACCGGATGCTCTGGCGCGCCGCGACCTTTCGCCACGTCACGCACCTCCTGCCCGGGCAGACGGTGCTCGAGCTGGGGTGCGGACGCGGCCACTTCACGCGGCAGCTGGCGCGGGTGACGCGCGGTGAGAACCCGATCACGGCGGTCACGTTCGGCGGGGAGGAGGGGGCGCCGGGGGACGCGGCGGCGCTCGGGCTGCCGGCGTCGGCGGCGCTGGTGCGCGCGTCCTCGCTCCCCGGGCCGCTCGCCGGCCGGCGCTTCGACGTCGTGGTCGCGATGGACCTTCTCGACCGGCGCAACTGCGCGGAGCTGCTGCGGCAGGTGTACGAGCTGCTGGCGCCGGGCGGCGAGGCGGTGTTCTACGAGAGCAACCCGTGGAACGTCGTGCTCCGGCTGCGACGCGCCCTCGCGCGCCTCCTCGGCCGGCGCGACCCACGCTCGCTGCTGAACCGGCCGCAGCTCTACGAGCTGATGTCGGAAGTAGGCTTCGTGCGCGTCTTCGCGATCTTCAACGACTTCGTGTACGCGCCGCTGAGCCGGCGGCTGGTGTGGCTGCTGCGAAATCTCTCGATCGTGCTCGAGAACGCGCCGGGCGTGCGGACGCTCGCCGGCTCGATCCTCGTCCACGCGCAGAAGCCGCCCCGCGTCGTGCCGCGCCCGCGCGTGTCGCTCGCGGAGCACGAGGTGCTGCGGGGCGCGGTGTCGGTCGTGGTGCCGTGCCACGACGAGGAGATGAACGTCGCGCCGCTCGTGGGCCGGCTCCGCGACCTGTACGGCGCCTACCTGCACGAGGTGGTGCTCGTGGACGACAACAGCCGCGACGGCACGCGCGCCGCGATCGAGGCGCTGGCGGCCGAGGACGCACGCGTGCGCCCGGTCCTTCGCGCGCCGCCGAACGGCGTCGGCCGGGCCATCGCCGACGGCTACCGCGCGGCGACGGGGCGCTGGGTGCTGTCCATGGACTGCGACTTCCAGCACCTGCTCCCCGAGATGCGCGACCTGTTCGACGCCGCGGCCTCGGGGGAGCACGACGTGGTGGTCGGGAGCCGCTTCTCGCGCCACAGCGTGCTGCTGAACTATCCGTTCCAGAAGATCGTCGCCAACCGCGCCTTCCACTCCCTCGCCCAGCTCGTGCTGCGCCGGCGCTTCCGCGACGTCACGAACAACCTGAAGCTGATGCGGCGCGAGGTGGTGGAGCGCCTGCTTCTCCTCGAGCCCGACTTCGCGGTGAACGCGGAGACGGGGCTCGAGCCGCTGCTCATGGGATACCGGGTGAAGGAGGTGCCGATCTCCTGGATCAACCGCGCGCCGGACATGGGGGCCTCGTCGTTCCGGCTCGTGAAGGTCGGGAGCGGGTACTGGCAGGTGCTCCGCGGTCTCTGGCGGCGGGTGGTGTCAGGGAAGGGAGCGTACGAGGCACTGCCGGTGGCGGCTCGGAGCCGGGAGGCGGGGAGGTGAGGCTCGCCGGGTCGGGGGTGGGGACGGGGGGCGCGGAGCACGACGCGAGCGACGGCGGGGGGGCCCCCCCCACGTCGGAGTCTATGTCGCTCCCGGACGCGACGCCGCACCGATCCGTCGCGCCCGGTACCGGATCCCGCCGCCCTCTCCTACTCCCCCGACCCGCGACGATCTTCGTCTGGTCCGTCTGGGCGGCGCTGCTTCTGGTCGTCCTCGTCTGCATCGCGCGCTACGGCCACGACGTGCCGCTGGCCGAGGACTGGTTGATGGTCGCCCCGCTCACCGGGCACGAGCCGAGCGTCGCGCGCTGGCTCTGGGCGCAGAACAACGAGCACCGGGTGCCGCTGCCGAAGCTCGTGTACCTCGGGGTGCTCGAGCTCGCGGGGGGCGACTTCCGCGCGGGGATGGTGGTCAACACCCTCATCGCCGCCCTGGTCGCGGCGGCGATGATGCGTACCGCGCGACGATTGCGCGGCGGCCGGACGAGCTACGCCGACGCCTTCTTCCCGGCGACGATGCTCCACCTCGGCCACTGGGAGAACCTCGTCTGGGGATGGCAGCTCCAGTTCGTGCTCTCGGCCGCGCTCACCTGCACGCTCCTGCTCGTGGTCGTGCGCGCCGCGCCCACGGCGCCGGGCGCGCGCGACTCGCTCGTCGCCGCCGCGGCGCTAGTGCTGCTCCCCCTCTCGGGCGCGAACGGGCTGATCTTCGCCGTCGCCATGGCGCCGTGGGCGGCGTACGCCGGCGCGCGGGAGGCGCGCGGCGGGGTGACGCCCGGGGCACGGAGGGCCGGGCGCGCGCTCGTCGGCGCGGTAGGCGTCGCGCTCGTCCTCGTCGGCGTCTACTTCATCGACTGGTACAGCCCGCCCTGGAACCCGCCCAACCCGGGCAAGCGCGAGTCGCTGCTCACGGCGGTGAAGTTCGCGGCGATGGCGTTCGGCCCCGTCGCCTCGCACTGGTGGACGCTCGCGGCAGTCGGCGCCGCCGCCGCGCTCGGGCCGGCGGCGCTGCTCGTCCTCCGCGCGGCCGGGCGCGCGCG
>JBJMNL010000221.1:0-5772 GCA_045804285.1 Gemmatimonadaceae bacterium | reverse complement strand
GAGCTTCAGCGTCCCCTCGCTCACCAGCACCGCGCTGCCGCCGACGCGCACCCCGGTCACCCGTCCCTCCGCCTTGTCCGCCTCGACCTCGATGATGCTCGGCCGCCCCATCTCCACGCCCTGCTCGACGACCCCGCGCAGCGTCGTCCGGTCGCGCGGCGTGCGCGCGGCGAGATAGCCGCCCAGCGCGGCGCTGGCGGAGCCGGTGGCGGGGTCCTCGGGGACGTTGAGGCCGGGCACGAAGACGCGGGCGCGCACGTCCGTCCCCGGTCGCTCGGGGTCGAGCGCGAACACCATGATCTCCGAGCCCGGCGTCCCCGCGAGCGTGCGCTCCCATACGTCCAGCCGGACGCGGGCGCGGCGCACCGCGTCGCGGCTCCGCACGGGTACCATGAGGAACGGGAGGCCGCACGACACCACCTGCGCGCCGTAGTCGCCCCCCAGGAACTCCCCGGGGGGGAGCGAGAGCAGCTCGGCGAGCGTCGCCGCGTCCGGCTCCGGCGGCATCGCCTCGGGGAGCCTGGCGACCGAGAGCTGCGCGAAGATCGGCGTCGCGCCCCCGGCGGTGCCGCTCTCGCCGAAGCGCACGCGCACCGGCACCGGCCCCACCTTCTCCTCGAGCACGACGGTGACGTCCGTGCAGGCGATGGCGCGCAGCTCGCCGCTGGCGAAGAGCACGAACGCCGTGCCCACGGTCGGGTGGCCGGCGAACGGGATCTCCCCGGTGGGCGTGAAGATCCGCACCCGACGCGTGTGGCGCGCGTCCGCCGGCGGGTAGACGAAGGTGACCTCCGAGAAGTTGAACTCCCGCGCGATGGGGAGGAGCAGATCCTCGGGGATCCCGGTCGCGTTGGGGAAGACGGCGAGCTGGTTGCCCCCGAAGGGACGGTCGGTGAAGACGTCGGTGGTGTAGTAGTGCAGGGACATTGGCGTTAGGCCACGGCGCGGTGGCGCGGGTCGGAATGACGGCCGGTCGATGGTCGACGGGTCGAGTGCGCAGCGGGCGGTGCACTGCAAACTGCGGACTCGCGGCAGTCTACCGCCGACTCGCCGCTCGCTCTCGCCGCTCGCTCTCGCCGCTCGCTCACGTCCCGGCGTACCACTCGTATCCCTGGTCGCTCCAGTAGCCCCCGTTCCGCGTCGGCAGGAAGACGATCCGCGTCAGATACTTCGTGTTCTTGTACCCGAGCTTGACGGGGGAGTGGAGCCGGGCGGGGGCGCCGTGGGCGGGGGCGAGGAGGCGGCCGTCCATGCCGTAGGCGACGAGGGTCTGCGGGTGCGTCGCGCTCTCGATGTCCCAGCTCTCGTGGTAGTCGTCGTCGAACGACTGGAAGTCCACGTACCGCACGTCGGCGGCGGGTCGCACGAGGCGGGCGAGCTCGCGCACGGGGACGCCCGTCCAGGTCGCGACCGCCGTCCACCCCTCCACGCAGTAATTGTTGACGCGCTGCGAGACGCGCGGCAGGCGCTGGAGGTCGTCGAGGGTGAGGCGGAGCGGGCGGGCGACGGCGCCGGCGACCTCGAGCGCCCAGGGCCCGCGGGCCGCCGGGTCCCACACCGGCATCGTGGGCGCCACGTAGTAGCTCGGGAAGGCGCGCCCGGCGGTGACCGCGCCGGCGCGCGCGTGGTCCATCGCGTCGTGGCGCAGGAGCCAGCGCTCGAGCCCCTCGTTCTTCCGCTCGGCGTAGCGCAGCAGCCGCTCGGCGCCGGCCGGCCCGTGCGAGTCGCAGGCGGCGAGGAGCGCCGCGGCGAGCGACCCGCCTCCCAGCGCGAGGAAGCGCCGCCGGTCCACCCGCGCCGCCGCCGCGAGCTCGGCCAGCTCGGCGATCGTCGGGAGACGGTGGATCATGCGCCCCCTCCTCCGGACTCGACGCCCCCGGGCGCGGCCGTGGACGCGGCGGCCGCCCTCCGGCGCGGGAGCAGGTGGTAGAAGGGACGCGCGTTCCGCGCCTCTGGCGAGAGGCGCTCGTCGTAGCGCCCGGTGATCATCGAGCGGAGCGAGTACGGATCCACGGCGAGGACCATGAAGACGTGGCCGAGCGCGAGCAGCGTGAGGAGCGCCATCCCGACGAAGTGCCAGTAGCGAGCCCACACGTAGCCGCCGAAGAGCGCCGTCAGCCAGCCGAGTGAGACCGGCTTCCAGATCGCAATTCCGGAGAGGACGATCAGCGCCGCGACGACCGGCATCGCGAAGTAGGCGAGCTTCTGCAGCGCGTTGTTCTTTCCCTGGCGCGGGTGGTCGCGGCGCAGGAAGAGGTAGAACCGCACCATCTCCCGCGCGTCGCGCAGGTCGCCGCGCCGCGGCGCGAGGTCGCGCCACTCCCCGTGCAGCCAGAGGAAGCCGAGGTACACGACTCCGGTCGCGACGAGCAGCCACATCATGGCGAAGTGCCAGTTGCGCGCACCGGCCAGCCATCCGCCGAAGGTGAGCCATCTCGGAATCGGGTGGCCGGCGAACGGGTAACAGCAGAACGTCTCCCCCTTCCGCGCGAACGCCGGGTAGGCGTTGAAGATGCGCAGCCCCGAGCCGACCATCACGGCGATCGCGATCGCGCTCACCCAGTGAGTGACGCGCACGACCCAGTGATGGCGATCGACGACGACCGGGGCGGATTCGGTGGACACGATGCGCTCGAGGGCGGAGGGAATCGGGGCTCGCGACCTTCCATGAGGGAGGTCGCGAGCCCCCGAAACGGTTCCCCTGAAACGGTTCCCCCGCGCCGGTCCCCGCGAACCGGTGGCCCGCGCCACGGGGCGCCGGTCTGTGAACAGATGTTCTCGGCCCGGGTAGGATGGACCGTCCCCAACCGACGGTCGCCCATGCCCACACGCACGCGACTCATCGCCGCCCTCGCACCCGCCGCGCTCGCGGCCGCCCCGCTCGCGCCCCCGCTTCGCGCGCAGGAGCGCCCCGCGACCTCGCTCGCGCTCCCCCCGGCGCGCAAGACGGTCGTCGCCGTCAACCCGCTCGGCGCGCTCCTCGGGATCTTCTCCGCCGAGGTCGAGCACGCGGTGAGCCCCACGCTCGGCGTAAGCGTGGGGGCGACGCACTGGTCGCTGTTGAGCGAGCAGCTCTTCGCCTATACCTCGGCCGACGCGCGGCTCCGCTACTACGTGAGCGGCACCGCGCCGACCGGCCTCTCGCTCGGCGCCGTCGGCGGCGTGACGCGCGTCGAGAGCCGCGCCGCCGGCCAGTCGGTGAACGCGCTCGGCGCCGGCGTCGAGCTCAACTGGGCCGAGCTCGCCGGCCGCGACCACCGCCTCTATCTCGGCGTCGGCGCCGGCGCGAAGCGCCTCTTCCCCCTGCGCAAGGACATCGAGGGCTACCGGTTCGCCTACCCGACGGGGAGGGTGGCGGTGGGGTGGGCGTTCTGAGCCGCGGAAGGGCGGAACGAACGGCGGAGGGCGGAATGAGGGATGAGGAATGAGGCCGGGACCCCACGCGTGGCCAGACTAGCCACGCGTGGGGTCCCGGCCTCATTCCTCATTCCGCCCTTCCGCCCCTTCTACTCCTCCGCCATGAACGGATACCGATAGTCCGTCGGCGGCGCGAACGTCTCCTTCACGTTCCGCGCGCTCACCCAGCGCACGAGGTTGAGCTTCGAGCCGGCCTTGTCGTTCGTCCCCGAGCCGCGCGCGCCACCGAAGGGCTGCTGGCCGACGACGGCGCCCGTGGGCTTGTCGTTGACGTAGAAGTTGCCGGCCGCGTTGCGCAGTGCGACGCCGGCCTGCTTGACCGCCTTGCGGTCGCGGGCGAAGACGGCGCCGGTGAGCGCGTAGGGGGAGGTGCGGTCGATGGTCGACAGCGTCTCCGTCCACTTCGCGTCCTCGAAGACGCTCACCGTGACGACGGGGCCGAAGATCTCCTCGCGCATCAGGCGGTAGTCGGGCGCGCCGGCCTCGACGAGCGTCGGCTCGACGAAGAAGCCCGTGCGGTCGTCCGCCTTGCCCCCCTGGATGATCGTCGCGTTCTGCCGCGCGTCGGCGAGGTACTCGGAGATCTTCGTGAACGCGCGGCGGTCGATCACCGCGCCCATGAAGTTCCGGAAGTCCTGCACGTCTCCCATCGGGATCTCCCGCATCATCGCGACGACGCGCTCCTTCACCTCCGGCCAGATCGACTTCGGGACGTAGATGCGGCTCGCCGCCGAGCACTTCTGCCCCTGGTACTCGAAGCCGCCGCGCACGATCGCCACCGCGAGCGCCTGCACGTCGGCCGACGGGTGGGCGACGATGAAGTCCTTCCCCCCCGTCTCGCCGACGATGCGCGGGTAGGAGCGGTAGTTCGCCATGCTCGCGCCGATCGTCTTCCACATGCTGTTGAAGACGCCGGTGCTCCCGGTGAAGTGGACGCCGGCGAGGTCGCGGTGCGAGAGCAGCGCGTCGGAGATCGGCGCCGGGTCGCCGGGCAGGAAGTTGATGACGCCCGGCGGCAGCCCGGCCTCCTCGAGCAGCTTCATCAGGTAGTAGGCGGAGAGCATCGCGCTCGACGCCGGCTTCCAGACGACGGTGTTCCCCATCAGCGCCGGCGCCGTCGGCAGGTTGCCGGCGATCGACGTGAAGTTGAACGGCGTCACCGCGTACACGAACCCCTCGAGCGGCCGGTAGTCGAGCTGGTTCCACATCGTCCGGTCGCTGATCGGCTGCTCGTCGTACAGCTCCTGCGCGTAATACGGGTTGAAGCGCCAGAAGTCGATCAGCTCGGCGGCCGAGTCGATCTCGGCCTGGAACGCCGTCTTGGATTGGCCGAGCATCGTCGCCGCGTTCACCGTCGAGCGCCACGTCGTCGCGAGCAGTTCGGCGGCCTTGAGGAAGACCGCGGCGCGGTCCTCCCAGCTCCAGTTCGCCCACTCGCGGTGCGCCTCGTTCGCCGCCCGGACGGCCCGCGCGACGTGCTCGGGCGACGCCTTGTGCCAGTCGGCGAGGACGTGCCGGTGATCGTGCGGCATGACGCTCTGCGCGGTGTCGCCGGTGCGGATCTCCTCGCCGCCGATGACGAGCGGGATGTCGATCCGCTCGCTGGCCATCGCCTTCAGGCGGGCCTTGAGCGCGGCGCGCTCCGGGGAGCCGGGCGCGTACCCCTTCACGGACTCGTTGACGGGAGGCGGGACGCGGCGGGTGCCGTTGAAGCCAGGCATCCCGCCCCCTCCGGGAACAGGCTGCGGCTGCGACGTGGCGTCGGCCGACGCTTCGCGCTCGGCGTGCGTCTCGGCGGCGCTCTTCTTCCGGGGCGTGACGGCAGGGGCGGACATATCGGACAACCTCGATCGCGACGGTGACGTGGACGAGCTGACGACTGCTTCCGAAAGATAACGGGTCGGGGGGAGCCGCCGGCCGCCGGCCACGGTCCCGGCGCACTCGTCCTCCCGCGAGCGCCTCGGGTCCCGTCGCGGGCAACGCGCGACGACGCTCGGGCATGCTCGAGGCCGCTCACGGGCGGCCGGCGGCTCCCTGACACCTCGATGACACCCGCGCCGTACGTAACGCCGAGTAAACGAAATGTCGGCGAGCGGCATCTCACCTGTGTGCCCCACGGGGAGCATGCCGACGAGCCGGAGCCGGACCACCGTCGCCGCGAAGCGAGAGGCTGCGAGCCAGGCCGTGACGAGCGGAGCGCGAGAGGGACCCGACGGGCCCGACGGGCTCGACGCATTCGTGCGCCGCGCCCAGGCGGGGGACGTCGACGCGTACGAGGCGATCTACCGCGCGCACGTCGGCCGCGTCCACGCCCTCTGCCGCCGCATGGCCGGCGACCCGGACCGCGCCGCGGAG
>JBJMNL010000220.1:0-20787 GCA_045804285.1 Gemmatimonadaceae bacterium | reverse complement strand
TGGCGCCGCACGACGGCGCATTGCGGCTCGAGCGTCAACAGTAAGTACGCTCGAAGGGCGCACTCGCGGTAGGCACGACGTCAGGGAATCGGCGTGCCCGGTCGCCCCGCGCTGGCCGCCGGACGCTCGGCGGCGTGACCCTCCGGCGCGCCCCGCAGTCCTCACATGCATGAGGTCGCCAACGGAGTGGACGCGGCGCAGGCATGACGTCGGCCGCGCGCGCGGGTTCTCAACCCTGCTGGTACTCGCCGCCGTCGGATGCGGGACCCCGACGGAGCGCCCCCCCGAGGGCGGCACGCCGGACCCCCGCGCGGCGGCGCTTCACGATCCCCTCTACCGCGCCGCGGCCGCGGCGCTGGACGAGCGCCGGCCGTGGCGCGCCGAGTCGCTGCTCGCGCCGGCGCTCGCGGACTCGGCGCGCCGGACCACCTGGGTGGTGCTCCTCGCCGCCGAGGCCGCGGGCGCGAGCGGGCGGTGGGCGCGCGTGGATTCGCTCCTCGACGGCGCTCCCCTCGCCGACTCCCGCGCCGGCTCGTCGGTGCGGCTGCTGCTCGCCCGCGGGGCGCTCGAGCGCGGCGACGCCCGGGCGGCCGTCGAACACGCGCGCGACGCGCGCGCGCGCGCGACGAGCGCCGAGTCGCGGGGGCAGGCGCTCGTGTTCCTCGCGCGCGCCTACGAGCGGCTCGGTGCCCGCGACAGCGCCCGTGCCGCCTACGCGGGCGCGGCGGCGGCGCTCCCGTCGATCGGCGACTGGCTGACGCTGCGGGCCGCCGCGCTCACCGGCGACAGCGCGGCGCGCGCCGGCCAGTACGCTCGGCTCCGCACCCCCGCAGCCCGGCGGCGCGCACAGTACGTGGAAGCGCAGCTCCTCGAGCTCACCGGGCACCCGCGCGCGGCGATCGCGCTCTACGAGGGGATGGGGGCGCCGATGCAGGCCCTGCGGCTCCGGGCCGCGACGGCGAGCGGGCCCGCGCAGCGCGACCGCGCCCGGCGCGAGCTGGTCGCCTTCGTTGCTGCGAACGCCGGGAGCGACGACGCCCGCTCCGCGATCGAGATGCTCGACGACGGTCGCTACACGCTGACGGCGAGCGAGGAGATCGTGGTCGCGCGCAGCGCCGCGAGGCACGGGCCGCTCTCGCGGGCGCGCGCCGGTCTCGCCCGGGCGTTCCGGCTCCGGCGCCCGACCCCGGAAGAGCGGATCTTCCAGGCCGCGGTGCTCGCCGAGTCGGGGCCGGCGGGGCGGCGCAAGGCGGAGCGGCTGCTGGCGCACATCAGGAAGCCCTCGCCGTGGGCCGGCCGGGCCGCGCTCGAGCGCGCGAAGCTGATCCGGCGCTCCGGACGCGCCGGCGCGGCACGAGCGGCGTTCCGCGACGTCGTGCGGCGCCACGCCAGCGACACGGCCGCCGCCGCCGGCGCCCTCCTCGCCCTCGCCGAGATGGCCACCGACGGCCGTGACGACGCGGCGGCGCGCAATTATTACCTGACACTCACGCGCCACTATCCAACGAGTGAGCTCGCATCTCACGCCCGCTTCAGTGGCGCGATCCTCGCCTTCGCCGGCCGCCGCTACGCCGCCGCCGCCACGGAGCTCGATGCCGTGGCCGCCGGCGGCCCGTCGAGCGCGGACGCCTCCGCGGCGCGCTACTGGAGCGGCCGGGCGCGCGCGGCGCTCCGCGACAGCGCCGGCGCCCGCGAGCGGTGGGAGGCGCTCCTGGCGAGTGATTCGACGTCGTACTACGCCGCCCAGGCCGCGCGCCGGCTCGGCGCTGCGCCGTGGGCCCCTCCGGCGTCCCCCGACACGTTCGCCGTGCTGGCCGACGTCGGGGAGGCGCTGGCGCGCGCGGACCTTCTCCAGCGGCTCGGGATGAGCGTCGAGGCGCGGCTCGAGATGGAGGGGCTGTCGGCGAGCGCCGACTCCTCGCCCGAGCGCGCGCTCGCCATCGCCAACGCCTTCCGCGCCCGCGGGCAGATGCGCCGCGCGATGGAGCTGGGCCGCCGCGCGATCGCGGCCGGCGCGACGGACGCCCGCGCCTGGCGGCTCGTCTACCCGATCGGCGAGGCCGACCTCGTTGCCTCGGAGGCGGCGCGCCGCAAGGTGGATCCGTCGCTCGTCGCGGCCGTGATCCGGCACGAGTCGAGCTTCGAGGCGGGAGCGACCTCCGGGGTCGGCGCGCGCGGGCTGATGCAGGTGATGCCCAGCGTCGGCCAGGCGCTCGCCCGCGCCGAGAAGATGGCGGAGTGGGACCCCGCGCTGCTCTACGAGCCCGACGTCAACATCCGGCTCGGCGTGACCCACCTCCGCGCCTTCACCGGGCATTACGCGCACCCGGCGCTGGCGCTCGCGGCGTACAACGCCGGCCCCACCCGCGTCGCCCGCTGGTCGGCGCGCCGCGGGGGCACGGACCCCGAGCTGTTCGTGGAGCGCATCCGCTTCGCGGAGACGCGGAGCTACGTCTGCGGGGTCCTCCGGTCGCGCGACATGTACGCGGCGCTGTACGACTGGGGGAAGGTCGGCAGGGCGGACTGAGAAGGGCGGGCGCGACGGCGGCCGGCGGCCGGGCCCGACGGGTCGCGGCGCGCGGACGACCGGCGACGAGTGGCGGGCGTCGGAGAAGGGGTGAGCGCGGCTAGCGCGACGGCCCGCTTCGGGGCCGCTCCGGGCGCGGGGCGTCCGCCCCGCGCCCCCTCCCCGCCCGCGCGAGCACGCCGCGCACCCACCGATTCCAGAACGGGTGCGCGCGCTCGAGCTCCTGCGCCGGCAGACCGAGCACGTCGCACACGCCGAGCGCGACCGCCGGCGATCGGCTCACGCCGGCGTGGCAGTGCACCACGATGCGCTCGACGCCCGGCCACCGGGCCACGACCTCGAGCACCGCGGCCGCGTGCTCGTCGTCGAACAGCACGTCGTCCGCCGAGCCGGCCGCCTGGATGTCGTTGAAGGCGAGGCGGAGCACCTCGGCGAACCCGGCTGCAAGGCGCGCCGGTGGGGCGGAAGGGTCGCTGATCGAGATGCAGAGCTCCACCCCTTCCGGCTCGTAACGCTCCGCCGCCTCCCGCGAGAGCACCCGCCACTCCATCCGCCGCACGCCCATGTCATGCACCCTACGCAGCGCGGCGCGGCCGGTGCAAGGGCCCGCGGACCCGACGCACGCTCCAGGCCGGCGTCGACGGCGCTGACCGCGACTATCCCGCCGCGAGAGCGTACCGCTCGACGGCGCCCGACAGCGTCGCGCCGCCCGCCGTGACGAAGAGGTGGCGGTCCGTCACCGAGAGCTCGAGCGCCATGCGGCGCTCCAGTCGCGCGGCGAGCCCCGCCAGGAGCTCGCGATCGACGCCATACACCTCCAACGACTCGGCGCGATGGATGCGCTCGCCGGCGAGCTGGCGGAGAAGCTGCGCGGGGTCCTTGTGCGTGTAGACCGCCACGCGCGGCGTGGCCTTGCTCGCCCGGTGCAGCCGCGCCGCGTCCGGCACGCCGACCTCGATCCAGGCCCGCCGCGCCCCCGTCAGGTCGCGGATCGCGAGCGCCGGCTCGTCCGGCTCGGCCAACCCTTTCGAGAACTCGATCCCCTCCGCGTACTCCAGGCAGTACGCCAGCACGCGGGTGAGGAGATACTCCTCCGTCTCCGAAGGGTGCCGGGCGACGCGGAGCGCGAGCGTCTCGTAGACGCCGCGGTCGACGTCGGCGAGCTGGACGTCGAACGTGTAGATCGTTGCGGTGAGTGCCACGGTGAGGCCGGCGGAGGTGGATCGGGGAGTACGATACCGTAGGAGGATAGCGTGCGGCCTCGGGAGCGCCCAGCTCGCGGGCGCTCCTCACCCCCGGTGCTCCTCCATGCCACACGACACGAGGGCCTCCCGCCGATCGGCGGGAGGCCCTCGAGACAGCCAACGACCAGCGACGGTCAGCTCTTGGGGCGCCCCGCCAGCGGGTTCCCCCTCCGCTCGGGCCCCGACTGATCGTCGGCCGACGTCGGACGCCCGCGCCCCTTCGGCCTGTCGGCACGATCGTCGCCCGCCGAATCGGCCTTCTGCTCGGCCTTCTGCTCGGCCTTCTGCTCGGCCTTCTGCTCGTCGGGCTTCGACTCGGCCGGCGGCTCCACCTTGGGCTCCGGCTTCCGCTCCGGCTCCGCGTTCCGTTCTGGCTTCTCCTCGGCCTTCGCCTCGGGCCGCCGCTCCTCCGTGCGCTCGGGCTTGGCCTCTACCTTCGTTTCAGCCTTCGGCTCCTGCTTCGGCTCCTGCTTCGGCTCCTGCTTCTCCTCGGCCTTCACCTCACTCCGTGGCGCAGGCTGCTCCGCCCGGGGCTCCGGACGCGGCCGTCCCACCGGCGGCCAGACGCGCGGCGGCGTCGGGCGCGGCGTGCGCGCCGAGTCGGGCTTCGGGGAGTCCGTCCGCGGCATTTCGGGCTTGCCCGCCTCGGCGGCACCATTCCCGGGCTTCGGATCGATCCTCGGCGCCGGCCCGCGGGGGTCGCCGGCACCCGCGCCGTAGTGCGGCTCCGCGTGCGGCGGCTCGGCGCGCGGCGTCTGCGGGCCGCGGCCATTGTTGCCGGCGACGACCGGCTCCGTCACGCGATCGATCGGGCCGCGGCCGCGCGGGCCCCAGGGGCGCGTCGCCACGCGGCGGCCGTTGTCGCCGAGCACCGAGTCGGGGCGCGCGGGGGGCGCGCCGCGTCCGGCCGGCTCTCCCGGGTCCACGCGCGGACGCCCGGGGCCGGTCACGACGCGCGGCGGCGCCGGGCAGAGCACGCGGTCGGCGCGGTCGAGCGGGACCTCGAACAGCGTCCCGCCGGGGCAGTAGACGCGGGCGATGCGCGGCGGCGCCTCTGTCGCCGGCGCCGGGTCGAAGACGTACACGTCCTCGGCCCACTCCTCCTCGTCCGCCGCTGCGGGGACGAACTGGCGCGACAGCGCGCGCATCGTCGCGTAGGGACGCGTTGCGCGCCAGGCGCTCGCGCCGAGCACGCGCCGCAGGTAGCCGGGTTGGAACGCCTCGTCGGGGAGGCGGAGCGGCTCCTCGGAGGCGATCGCGTAGACGTAGCGCGTCGGCGGCACGTCCGCGGCGACGCGGTCGTATCTCCCCGCCGTCGCGGGCGACGGCGTCCACCAGACGGGCACCGCACCGATCCCCGACACGACGTAGCCGCGCTGCCAGGCCGTGGACGGGCGGACGAGCGTCACGCCGCGCTCGGGGACGATCTCGAAGATCGCCACGTAGGCGGGCCGGTTCGTCTGCACCAGGAGCTGCCCGCGCACCGGGCGGTCGAGGGTGACCTCGAGCGGCTCGGCGGGGCGGGGCGCCGGTATGGGCGTCGGCCTCGGTGCGGGGGGCGGCGTGGACGCCGCCGGCGCCGGCTTGGCGTTCGGGTCGACGACGACGTAAGTGGGGCCCGATGCGCAGGCCGCCAGCGCCAGGGCGAGAGTGGGGATGACTTTTATGGTGGGGGCGCGCATCGGCGTCCTCCGGCGAGGGGTACACTGCGACTTCGCGAGTGTGTCGACTTGCCGGGCAACCCGTGCTCCAGCAGGCCCGACCGAACGCTAGTGCATCTGCCGCAGCGACTTGCCGAGCATGCTCGCACCAGGGGACGGACGACGGCGTCCCATCCATAGGACGCGCGGCGGCCAGGGTTGGACACCTCGCCGCCGGCGGCGCGGCGGCTCCGTGACTTGCGTCACGTCAGGAGCCGCTCGCGCCCTGACGTCGCGGCGCGGCTCGGCCGCGCCGCGACGCTCACCCGCGGGTCCGCTCGAGCAGCACCATCATCAGCGCGCTGAGCAGGGCGAGCTCCTCCTCGGCGCTCGACGCGGCGCCGAGCTTCGTGATCTCGTAGCGCCCCTCGAAGAAGGCCGGCTGCTTCGCCACGCGCAGCAGGCCGGCGCCGTCGGGGCGCGCCACGACGTAGGCGGGGTGGAAGAAGTAGCCGGTGAACATCCCCAGGACGGGCACCTCGCCGAGCAGCCCGTCGAGCACCTTCGTCCACGCGTTCTCCTCGCGGATCGTCATCACCGCCGCGCCGTCGCGAAGCACGTCGTAGTGCGCCTTCCAGATCGACCGCATGCCCCGCCGCTTCACCGCGCCCAGCCGACCACCGCTCGCGGTCGTGATCTCGTACTGCGCGGAGATGTCGATGACGCGGTCGGCGGCGATCGTGTAGAGCGGGCGCGTCTGCGCCGCGTCCTCGTAGACCGTCACCTTCTCCTTCAGCTTGAACGCCTTCTGCTTGACGTAGAGCAGCAGGCGGCCCGCGGCGTCGGTGACCGAGATCTGCGGCGCGATCGCGGGGACCTTGAAGGTGAGTTGGAGGGGGTAGGCGATCATCGGGCTCGGGAGAGGAGGTGGGAGCGGGGCGGCCCACGCGAAAAGGCGACCCGGCCGAGAAGGACGACCGGGACCCGGGGGCGGTCATGAGAGAGAGACGGGCTCCCTCCACGCTGGGCGGTAGTGGCCCCTCGACGCTCGGCGCTCCACGCTCGGGGCGCGGGCCACCGGAGCCAGGAGAGCGAGCGGGGAGCGTGTAGAATGGAGGGAGCCCCTCGAAGGGCCGCTCTATCTCCTCCCTTCCAGATCCCTCTCCCCCATGACCCGCCGCTCCGCCCTCCCCTTCCCCGGGTGCAGGGAGGCGTCGTAGTACCGCTCTCCCTTGAGCTTGAGCTCGGAGACGAGCGACTCGAAGTCCCGCGGCGACATCTCGCGCGCGACGCCCGGCACGAGTCCCTTGAGCAGCGTCAGCCGTTCGGCCAGTGTCAGCGCGTTCGCGGCGCGCACCAGCTCCCGGAGCGCCGGGTGGTCCATTCCATCGGTCTCGCGGCTCGTCGTCATGTCGCCCCTCCGCGGGGTGAGCAGGTTTCCGGCGCCGGCGGCACGCGGCCGCTGTCCGGCGCCCTGCTTCACTCTACGGCGCGCCGCCGGGGGTTGTCCAGCGGGCGCTTCGTTAGGCGAGGTCGAGCCGCCCCAGTGCCGCCTCCAGCGCCCCCCGCAGCGCGAACGCGGTGTCGTAGCGGTCGGACGGGGCGAGCGCCAGGCTCCGCGCCACGACGTGGGCGACGTCCTCCGGCACCTCGGGGCGCAGCTCGCGGACGTCGGGCGCCGGCGCATCGAAGCGCCGCGCCGCGGCGGCGCGCGAGCCCCCCGCGGCCGGGAAGGGTGCCCGGCCGGCCAGCATCTCGAACAGCACGCAGCCGAGCGAGAAGAAGTCGCTCCGCCAGTCGGCCGCCCCCTTCCCCGAGATCTGCTCCGGGCTCATGTAGTCCGGCGTCCCGACGACGAGGCGCGTTCCCTTCGCGGCGGCGTACGCGGCCGCCGCGCCCGCCGTCTGCGCGAAGCCGAAGTCCATCAGATACGCGCCACCGTCCCCGGCGAGGAGGACGTTCTCGGGCTTGATGTCGCGGTGCACCACGCCGTGCTGGTGCGCGTGCTCCACGGCGCCGGCGACGTCGCGCGCGACGACCAGCGCCTCGCGCACCGGGAGCCGGCCGGCGCCCTGCAGGCGCGTGCGCAGCGTCTCGCCGGCGACGTACGGCATCGTGAAGAAGGGGAGCCCCTCCGCCTCGCCCGGCTCGAGGATCGGGATGATCCGCGGGTGCCCGAGCTTCGAGAGGACGCGCATCTCGCTGAAGAAGCGCCGCGCCCGCTCCGCCGTCATCATCCCGGGGCGCATCACCTTCACGACGAGGCGCTCGCCGCTCGTCTCGTTGCGCGCGAGGTACACCCACGACGTCGCGCCCTCGCCGAGCCGCCCCTCGATGGCGAAGCCGGCGGGGAGGTGGAGCTCGATCGCGTCGAGCAGGTTCATTGGACGTCGGCGGGCGCGCGGCGGGGAGGGCGGAGCGACACGGGTGCGCGGTCGGGAGGAGCGGGGGCCGTGCGGCCAGGGACCGCGGATCGTGTCGGGCCGAACGCCTTCGTTCGGAGACGGCGATTGGTGCGTCGCGTCACAATGGCGAATGTGCGCCGCGCGCGGAAGCCCCCTCCGTGCGCGCGTCCGCCGGCGCGGCGGCCGAGCCCGTCGCACGGCGCGGGCGGCCGGCGGCGGGATCGTTAGGCAGGCGCCGCCGGCGCGGACCGCGGCGCGGGCGGGCGGAGCGAGGAGCTGGGGCGGCAGGATTCGAACCTGCAACTTCCCGGGTAACAGCCGGGCGGTCTGCCAGTTGACCTACACCCCATCACGACGAGCGAGCGACGCGGAGACGGGAAGCGCGGCGCCCGGAACGACGAAGCCCGCCGGGGCCGGTGGGCCTGGCGGGCGGTGAGCGGTCCGGACGCGGACGCGCGAGCGCTAGCCAGACCTCCGCGCGGAGGGCCGGTTGAGATTGTTCGGGCGCGCGTTGTGGACGGTGTGCCGCATGGGGATGCGTGCGAGTGGGAGGTGTGGGGCCACGATACGGCTGACCGCGGAGACCGTCAAGAGGCTCCGCCGCCGGTGGTCGAGAACTGCGCCCGCACCTCGGGGCCGACGCGCCGCGGCCGCCCGCTACGCGCGTCCACCGGGCACCAGAGCGTCCGCGCGCGCGCGAGCACCCGGCCGTCGCCGGCGCGGCGGACTTCGGTGAAGCGCTCGAACGAGAGCCCCTCCGCCCGCCCGACCCAGGTGCGCACCGTCAGCTCGTCCCCCAGCACCGCCGGGCTGAGATAGTCGATCTCGTGGCGCAGCGCCACCCAGGCGATCTCCTCCTGCGCCTCGGGCGACGCGAGGGCGCGCCAGTGCGCGACGGCGACGTCCTGCACCCAGCGGACGTAGACGACGTTGTTCACGTGCGCGCGCTCGTCGAGGTCGGCGGCCGAGACGCGCAGCGCGTGCTCGAAGGGCGCGGGAGAGGAGGGCGGGCCGGACACGTGCGGCGTCCGCTCAGCCGGCATCGGCGGCCCGCGTCCCCCGGACCACGGTCGTCAGCTCGGCGCGGACGATGCGACGCCCGCCGACCCACGCCTCGCCGTACGTGCGGCAGATGCCGCGGCGGAACTGCCGGAGGGTGACCTCGAGGCGCAACTCGTCGCCCGGGCGCGCTTCCCCGCGGTAGCGCACCCGGGTGAGCCCCATGAAGTACCCCACCGCGCTCGCGCTCCCGTCGAGCAAGCCGAGGAGCACCGCGCCCGAGAGCTGCGCCAGCGCCTCGACCACGAGCACGCTCGGCATCGCGGGCCCGCCCCCCCCGGCCACGATCGCCTGCCGGCAGAACCATTCCGTGCCCGTGACCCGCTTGAGACCGGTCGCGCGACGGCCGGGCTCGAGCGCGGTGATGCGATCGAGCAGCAGGAAGGGATAGCGGTGCGCGAGCAGGCCGAGCACCTCGGGGAGTGGCGGCGCGCCGGCCGTCGGATGATCGGAAGCTGGAGTCATGGGCCTGCCGCAATCTCGCCAGCGGATGGCGCGGTCTCCAGCCGGGTCGTGCGCGGGGCGGCGGACCGACACGGGAACACATGGCGCCCCGTGACATCCGGCCGGCGCGAGTCGTCCGAGAATAGCGAGTGGTGCGTCGCTACAGGGGCTGGTGCGCCGGATTCCCGGCGTCGAGGCTCCCGACGGCAACCCGCACGCGCGCACCGGTGTCGCTCCGGCAGTACCGCGGGCCGCCGGGCAGTCCGTACCCTCATCACGGCGTACATGACGAAACTCCTCCGCAGCACTCGCCTCCGCGCTGCGTTCCTCGCCAGCGCCGCCGCGCTGCTCGCGGCCTGCTCCGACGCGCCGACGGCTCCTTCCGCGCGGCCGACGGCTGTCAACGCCTCCGTCGCGGATCCGTCCGCGGTGGCGGCCCCGACGTCGGGGACCCTGCTCGCCTGCCCGTCGGCGACGACCCAGTCCGCCACGGCCGTCATCGGGCCGCGCGGCGGCGTGGTCGGCGTCGCCGGCAGCGCGCTGATCGTGCCGGCGCACGCGGTCCGCAAGCCGACGACCTTCACCTTCGTGGTCCCGGCTTCGCCGGTCGTGCAGGTGGAGATCCATACCGCGGGCGCCACGCACTACGAGTTCGCGCGCCCGGTCGCGGTGAGCATCAGCTACGCCCGCTGCGCCGCCGACGTGCTCCCCGACGCGCAGCTCGGCGCCTGGTGGGTCGACGGCGCGACGCTGGCGCGGCTCGGCGTGATGGCGGGCATCGACGACCGCCAGCATCGCCGGGTCACGTTCATCACGGACCACCTCTCGGGGTACGCCGTGGTCTACTAGCCTTCGGGCCGCTCCACGCATCTACTATCGAGGTACCGGGGCCGGGTCGGCCGGGCATCGCGCCCGCCGACCCGGCCCCGTGCTCGTGCGGGCTCGCCCGACGCGCCGCGCCGTCGGGCGAGCGCGGCGTCAGGCGCCGATGCGTCAGGCGCCGATCGCCGTGAGGCGTGCCTCGATGCGCGCGCGCTCGAGCGGCGGGGCGTCGGTGATCGCCAGCGCCGCGCGCCAGCGGGCGATCGCCCCGGAGCGGTTCCCGCGCGCCTCGTCGAGCTCGCCGAGAACGCGGAGGCACTCCGCGCGGCGCGCCTCGTTGCCGGAGGCGGTGAAGGTCTCGAGCGCCGTGGCCGCGATGGCTTCCGCCTCGTCCAGCTCCCCCACGGCGCCGAGGGCTTCGGCGAGGTTGCGCTGGACGATGGCGACGAGCTCCGCGTCGCCGGCGCGCCGCGCGGCGCCGAGCGCGTCCTGGAGCATGGACAGCGCGACGCGCGCGTTGCCCTGGTCGAGGCCGAGGCGGCCGACGTTGTTGAGCACCGACGCCTCGCCGAAGAAGTAGCCGCAGTCGCGGAACTGCCTGGCGGAGCCGAGGAGGTGGGAGCGCGCGGCCTCGAGATCGCCGCGCTGGGCGGCGATGGAGCCGAAGTTCGCGAGCACGGCGCCGATCAGGCGGCGGTCGTCGGTCGTCACGTACGCCTCGGCGAGCAGCTCCTCCGCCTCGCCGAACGCGCCCCGCGACTGGTGGACGACGGCCTCCGCGTTGTAGGCCTCGGCGAGGGCGTCGCGGAGGCCGGCCGCGCGCGCCGCTTCGGCGGCGCGGCGCGCGAGGGCGATGGCCTCGTCCCATTCCGACCGCTGCCGGCGGACGATGGACTGGTGCCGGAGCGCGGCCGAGAGCCCCGCGGCGTCGCCCGTGTCGACGGCGAGGCGCGCCGCGTCGGCGAACGCGGCGAGCGCGCCATCGCCGTCGCCCGCGCGGAGGCGCGCCATGCCCTCGGTGATCCGTTCGCTGACCGACGCGTCCGGCTCGACCGGCGGCGTCGGTTGGCCGGCGGCATCATCCCGGGACGGGGGGGACGGCGGGAGGGGAGGCATGGCGCGTGGGCGGGCGAGCGACTCGCGAGGGGATGGCGGCGAGGCGGTGGAGGGGGAGCGCCGTCCGATGAGCTTAAGCGCTCAGCGGCCGTCGAGTCCAGCCGACGTCGCCGGGTCGCCGAGCGCCGCGAGCGCGCTCGCGCGCGAGGCGAGGACCTCGGCGGGCGCGGTCCCGCAGAATCCCAGGTCGCGGAGCAACCCGTCGTCCAGCCGATAGATCCAGCCGTGAACGGCGAGCTCCTGTCCCCGCTCCCACGCGTCCTGCACGATGGTGGTCTCGCACACGTTCACCGCCTGCTCGAGCACGTTCAGCTCGCAGAGCCGGTCGGCGCGGGCCGCCGCGTCGTCGAGCGCGTCGAGGTGGCCGGCGTACCTGCCGCGGATGTCCTGCACGTGGCGCAGCCAGTTGTCGATGAGCCCCAGCTTCGCGCCGTCGAGCGCCGCGCGCACCCCGCCGCACCCGTAGTGGCCGCAGACGATCACGTGCCGCACGCGGAGCACGTCGACGGCGTACTGCAGCACGGAGAGGCAGTTGAGGTCCGTATGGACGACGACGTTCGCCACGTTGCGGTGCACGAACAGCTCGCCCGGCCGCAGGCCGACGATCTCGTTCGCCGGCACGCGGCTGTCGGCGCAGCCGATCCAGAGGTACGCGGGCGCCTGCTGCGCGGTGAGCTCGGCGAAGAAGGCAGGCTCGCGCGCGACGGTCGCCGCGGCCCACCGTCGGTTGTTGGCGAAGAGCTCCGGAAGGGCGTGCATCGCGATCTCGCCTCGGCCGCCGTGGCCTGTGGACGTCGATCGATTCGAGGGCAATGGTGTGACGTGCTCGTCGGCCATCTCCACCTACCTCGCCGTCACGCGTCCGTGATGCCGTAGTACGCCTCGATGGCCCAGACGACGACCCGGTCCGTGAGCGCGGCGCGATACCACTCGCCCATCTCCGGCAGCGCGCTCTCCCGGATGCGCCGCTTGAGCGTCACGAGGAGCCGCTCCGGCCCGAGCCCCGCCGCGCGGTACGCGACCGCGCACTCCGCGACGGCGGCGCGGACCGGTGGCGCGTCGAAGTCGCGCGCCAGGCGAGCGAGGATGAGCGCGTCGACGACGGCGGCGCAGTCTGGCTCGGGCGGCGCCGAGCGTGCGGGGCTCCGGGCGGGCGGGGGGCTGACGGGGTCGGTGCTCATCCCACGAAGATACCCCGTGTGCGGCGCGGGCGCTCCTCCCCGGCGGAGGGGAGCGGGAGGGCGGCGCACAGCCCGGGTGAGGCCACGGGCGCCTAACGGCCGGAGCCCGCGAGGAGCGAGCGCCGCGCGGATCTCCGGCCGCGCCGTCATCCGGCGGGCGGCGTGGGCAGGCGCCGGGCCATGACGTAATCGTCGTCGAGGCGCTCGCCGAAGCGGAACGTGGTCGTGCCCACCACGCCGAAGCCCGCGCGGCGGTAGAACGCGATCGGGCGCGCCGCCCGCTGCCACACTGAGAGCCAGAGCGCGTCCGCGCCGCGGCGCAGCGCCTCGGCCTCGCAGGCGGCCATGAGCGCGGCGGCCACGCCGCGCCCGTGCCACGCGGCGTCCACGTAGAAGCGTGCGACTTCGGCCGGCCGCGCACCCGGCACGCCCGACGGCACCCGCTCCGTGGACTCGCGCAGGTAGGCGTAGCCGATCGGCCGCCGCGAGTCGTCCGCGGCGAGGAGCACGCGGACGCCGGGCGTGGCCAACTCGGCGCGCAGCCGCTCGGGGTCGAACGCCTCCGCGAGGTACGCGCCGAGCGTGGGCTCGGGGTGCGTCGCGCCGTACGCCTGCGCGAAAAGGCGCGCGGCGAGGGCGGCGAGGCGCCCCGCCTCCGGCGGCTCGCACGCGCGAATCGTGAACGGCCGGGCTGCGCTCATGCTCCTCCCCGGTGATGGTCCGCCGGACATGCTACGCACCCCCCGCCTCCTCCGCTGCCGGCACCTCGACCGCCATTCTCGCGCCCCCGCCGGGCGCCTCCTCGACCGCCACCGTGCCGCCGTGGTGCTCCACCAGGCGGCGCACCACCGCGAGCCCAAGCCCCGACCCGCTCGCCGCCGAGCGCGTCGCCCACTCGCCGCGGTAGAACGCCTCCCAGACCGCGTCGCGCTCCGCCGGCGGGATCCCCGGACCCTCGTCGTCCACCCAGAGCCGCACGCGCCCGGCCTCTCCCCGCTCGCCGGCGACGCCGCGCGCGGCGACCGTCACCGTCTGCCCGCGCGGGCCGTACTTGACGGCGTTCTCGAGCAGGTTGAGCAGCACCTGTCGCAGCGCCTGCGCGTCCACCGCGGCGCGGAGCCCCACCGGCACGTCCTCCTCGACGTGCACGCCGCGCTCGGCGGCCAGCGGAGCGAAGGATTCGATCACCTGCCGCACCTCCTCGGCGACGTCCGTGGGGCGAGGCGCCTCGCGGCGCGGGCCACGCCGCAGGCGCGTGTAGTTCAGCACGTTGTCCACCAGGATGCTGAGCCGCCCCGCTTCCTTCTCGATGATCCGCAGCGCGCGGTCCGACTCGTCGGGCTCGCGCAGCGCGCGCTTGCGCAGCAGCTCGGCGAACATGCGGATCTGCGTCAGCGGGGTCCGCAGCTCGTGCGAGACGCTCGACACGAAGTCGGCGCGGAGCTGCGCGAGGGCGTGCTCGCGCCGGTGGCGCGCCGCGCGGAGGCCGGCGACGACGAGCCCCGCGGCGAGCAGGGCGAGCGCGCCGAACAGCCCCTCCTCCATGAAGAGCGGCGTCCGGAGCGAGCGCGTGATCGCGCCCGCCTCGTACTCGCGCACCGCGACCCAGCCGAGCGACGGCAGAGGCTCCGCGGCGAACGCGGCGCGCGGCAGCAGCAGCCCCGCTCCGAATCCGCGCTCCACGCTCCCGCCGAACGCCGCCCGCACGTAGGGCGGCACGTCCTCCCACCTCCAGGCACGCACGGCGGGCGTCCGCGGCGCGTAGCTCCCCGTCGCGGCGACGACGACCGAGTCGCCGACGCGGGCGAGGAGCGCCGTGCGGCCGTCGAGGTTGCTGCGGCTCGTCGCGTTGAGGTTCGTGAACGAGCGGTCGTTCGGGGCCACGCGCAGCACCAGGCTCCCCCGCCGCGCCCCGCCCGCCAGCACCGGCGCGACGAAGTCCACGAAGACGCCGCCCGGGCGGCGCGTCGTCAGCACGGCGGGGCCGGCGGTGTCGCCGGGACCGGCGGGGGGGGTGGGGGAGAGCGTCGAGCCGCGGCCGGCGACGAGCGCGCCCGCCGCGTCCCACACCCATGCGCCCGCCACGCCCCCCTCGCGCACGTCGAGGGACCGCAGCACGGCGCCGAACGACTCGGCGAACGCCGCCCGGGTCGCCGGGTCTGCCGCCCCGCCGCGCGCCGCGAGGCGCGGGTCGCGGAGCGCGGGCTCCTCGCCGGCGATCCGCGCGAGGAGCGCCGCCTGCTCCGCGCGCGCCGCGACCCAGGCGTCCACGTCGGCGTGCGTGACGTCGAGCGAGCCCAGGAGCAGCCGCGCGACCTCGCGCGGGGCGCCCACGCGCACCACGTAGAGCACGCGCGCGCCGAGCGCGGCCGCAAGCAGGACGACGAACGCGAGCACCCCGAGCGTCCACCGGGCGCGGGACGAGAGCGTCGCGGAGCGCGTCGGGCTTGGCATCGGAGGGCGCGGAGCTCGAGAGTGGGGAGTCGCGAGCGGCCGGTCGACGGCACCACTGCGAACCGCCCTTTTAGGATATAGCGGCGCGCGAGTCGCCGCGCTCGCGCGGCTCGGCGCGGGCGAACGGCTCCGTCACGCAGACCGCTTCGCCCTTCCCCAACGCTCTGGACCGATGTTCGCGTCGAGGTAGCCGCTGGCGGCTGGCTGCTGGCCGCCGGACGAGATCCCGGACATTCCTAGCGGCCGCCCACCGGCGGCCAGCCGCCAGCGGCCGGCGGCCATCCCAGCGGAGCACCGCCATGCCCCTGACCCTCCTCTCTCCGGACTTCGAGGACCACGCCCCGATCCCCGACCTCTACACCTGCGACGGCGAGAACGTCTCCCCGCCGCTCGGCTGGTCGGGCGTGCCGCCGCGCACCGCGAGCCTCGCGCTGATCGTGGACGACCCCGACGCCCCCGACCCGGCGGCCCCCAAGCGCACCTACGTGCACTGGGTGCTCCACAACATCCCGCCGTCGGTGCGGGAGCTCGAGGCGGCAGCCAGCGGCGGCGGCCGCGCCGCCCTCCCGGACGGGGCGCGCGAGGGGAAGAACGACGGTGGCGGGGTCGGCTACACCGGCCCCTGCCCGCCGATCGGCCGCCACCGCTACTTCTTCAAGCTCTACGCGCTCGACACACCCCTGCAGGGGCTCGACTCGCCGACCAAGGCCGACGTCGAGCGCGCGATGGCGGGGCACGTCCTCGAGCGCGCGGAGCTGGTGGGGACGTACGAGCGCGGCGGGCGCGCCGGCGGGGGTGGGCGATGAACGTCGTCGTCTGCGACGCGATCCGTGCGCGGCGGCTGCTGCGCTTCGTGTACGACGGCTACGAGCGCATCGTCGAGCCACACCTCTACGGCATCAACACGGCGGGGCACGAGGCGCTGAGCG
Organism: Gemmatimonadaceae bacterium; assembly: GCA_045804285.1. Classification (GTDB taxonomy): domain Bacteria; phylum Gemmatimonadota; class Gemmatimonadetes; order Gemmatimonadales; family Gemmatimonadaceae; genus DATMHT01. Next base: position 4,966 of record JBJMNL010000220.1, on the reverse strand, counting down.
CGTACCTCGTGCGCGGCTGGAGCGAGTCGGAGGCGGCGCCGGGCTGGCGCACCTACCTGATCTCGGAGATGCAGGGGGCGGCCGCGCTGGCCGAGGGGTTCGCGGGGGAGCGCGAGGGGTTCAACCCGGACGATTCGCGGATGGTGCGCATCTACTGTCGGCTGGAGGAGATGGCTGAGGGATGAGGCGAGGCGGTGGACGGGTGGGGGAAGAGGGTGTAGGGTGTGGGGGTAGGGTGGAGACGGGCCACCCGGGACGCCCCGGAACCGGCGACACCCTGCACCCGGCACCCGACCCTCACATGGCCGATATCGACCTCGCCGGCCGCCGACTCCTCGTCGTCGCCGAGGAGGAGTTCCAGCGCGTCGTCCTCGACGTGCACGACGGGCCGGTGCAGCACCTCTTCGCCGCGCTCAGTCAGCTCGCCATCGCGCGGACGCGGCTGCCGCCGGCGCGTGGCGGGGGGTCGGCGGCGCGCGAGGAATGCGCCGCCGCGCTCGACCGCGCGACCACGCTGCTCGAGCGCGCGCTCGAGGAGATCCGGGTGACGCTGACCGCGTTCCGCGCGCCGGAGTTCACCGGCCGCCCGCTGGCGGCGATCGTCGAGGAGGTGGCGGTGCAGCACGAGACGCTCGGCGGCGGGGGCGTGACGGTGGACGTCGCCGGGCGGATCCCCGAGGTCCCACCGCTCGTGAAGGTCGCGCTCTACCGCGTGCTCCAGGAGGCGCTGTCGAACATCCGCCGCCACGCCGGCGTCGCCAACGCGGCGGTGCGCCTCTCGGCGGGTGGCGGCGCGGTGTGCCTCGAGATCACCGACTTCGGCCGCGGCTTCTCCCCTCCTCCGCTCGTCGGCCCCGGAGCCACGGAGGAGCAGGCGCACGTCGGTCTGCGCGGCATGCGCGAGCGCGCGGCGATGCTCGGCGGGACGCTCCGCGTCGTGAGCCGGCCGGGCGCGGGGACGCGGGTCAGCGTGCGGGTGCCGCTCGAGGCGTGACGGAGGATCCATGTCGGACGCGATGTTGCACGGCGCGACGCACGCCACCGACGACGACGCTGGCAGCCCCCCGCTGCGACTCGTCCTCGCCGACGACCACGCCCTCGTGCTCGAGGGGCTGCGCGGGCTCCTCGCCGCCGAGCCGGGGCTGCACGTCCTAGCCACGGCGACCGACGGCGAGCGGCTGCTCGAGGCGGTGCGCCGCTTCCGCCCCGACGTCGCGGTGATGGACCTCCAGATGCCGTACATGAGCGGGCTCAGCTGCCTCGAGCGGATCCGCGCCGAGGGGCTCCCGGTGCGCGTCCTCGTGCTGAGCGCCTTCGCCGACGCGCACTCGCTGCGCGCCGCCGTCGAGGGGGGCGCCGACGGCTTCTCGCTCAAGACCGAGCCACCGCGCGCCACGGTCGCCGCGATCCGTCAGGTGGCCGCCGGCCAGCTCGTCTTCCCGCAGGCCGCCCGCCGCTGGCTCCACGCTCCCGCCGGCGGCGGTGGCGCCGCCGCCGATCCGCACGCGCTCACCGACCGCGAGGAGGCCGTGCTCGCCTTCGTCGCCGAGGGGAAGAGCAACGCCGACATCGCCGCCGCGATGCACCTCAGCGAGAGCACGGTGAAGTTTCACCTCCGCAATCTGTTCGCGAAGCTCGACGTGGCGAACCGGACCGAGGCGGCGGCGCGCTATCACCGGCGGAGCTGAGCACGCTCCGCCACGGCGCGGCGACGACCGGGAGCCCGCGCCACCACGTCGTACGACGGAAAGCGCAGCACATCCCGGCCCTGACCGAAAGAACAGCCTCCCCCACCCCATCGGTCCTCGAAGATCTGTCCGTGCGGCCGTGTCGCACCGTGGCCGGCGCCTGTAGCGTGGGATGGAGAGCACGCGTCGACCCACGTCGTAGCGCGGGAGGGCCGCCATGATCGTCTCCACCACCGAGCTGTACCGCGTCGCCTACGGGCGGTTCGCCGTGGGCGCCTACAACATCAACAACATGGAGCAGGCGCTCGGCCTCTTCCGCGGGCACGCCCAGGGCCGGGCGCCGTTCATCATCCAGCTGTCCAAGGGCGCGCGGAAGTACGCCGGCGTGAAGATGCTCGAGGGGATCATCCGCGCCTGCGACGGCGCCTTCCCCGACGCCCTGTACGCCGTCCACCTCGACCACGGCGACGAGAAGACCTGCGTCGAGTGCATCGACTCGGGCTTCTACTCCTCCGTGATGATCGACGCCTCGCAGGAGCCGTTCGAGGAGAACGTCGCCATCACGCGCCGCGTCGTCGAGAGGGCCCACGAGCGCGGCGTCTCGGTGGAGGCGGAGCTCGGCGTCCTCGGGGGCGTCGAGGAGCACATCAGGGTCGACGAGAAGCACGCCATGCTCACCGACCCCGACGAGGCGAAGGAGTTCGTCGACCGCACCGGGTGCGACAGCCTCGCCGTCGCCATCGGCACGAGCCACGGCGCGTACAAGTTCTCCGGCTCGCAGGGGCTCCATTTCGAGCGCATCGCCGAGATCCAGCGGCGCCTGCCTGGCTTTCCCCTCGTCATGCACGGCTCGAGCTCGGTGCCGCGCGAGGAGGTCGAGCGCATCAACGCCGCGGGAGGCGCGCTCGACCCGTCGGCGCGGGGCGTGGACGAGGACGAGTTCGCGAAGGCCGTCCCCCTCGGCGTCACGAAGGTCAACATCGACACCGACGGTCGCCTCGTCTGGATGCGCGTCCACCGCGAGCACTTCCGCGACCACCCCGACAACTTCGACTTCCGCAAGCCGGGCGAGGCGTTCATCCAGGCGTACGCCGACTTCATCGAGCACAAGGCGGGGAAGCTGCTCTCCGCGGGCACGGTGGACGCGACGCGTGCCGCGATCCTGCGCGGCCGCGCCGAGCGCAACGCCGACGTCCTCGGCGACGTCCCCGAGGTCGCGGCCGTGGTGAACGAGGGAGGCGCGGCGCCACGCCCGAGCGACCAGGAGGTGCCGCTCTCCCTCCGCTTCAACACCCTGGCCGATACGCGGCAGTGGCCCGCCACCGGCGGCGCGCCGCCGTCCGGCGAGCGGGGCGACGCGGGCGGCGGCTCGCGGGAGGCGTCGCGGTGATGAGCGCGCTGGCCGCGGCGAAGGGCGACGCGCACGCCGAGGCGGCGGCGGTGGCGAACGCGGCGCGCATCGTCGGGCGCGGCGAGGCGCCCGGGCGCAACCTCGCGCTCGACCTCGTACGCGTCACCGAGGCCGCGGCGATGGCCGCCGGCCGCTGGATGGGGCGTGGCGACAAGGAGGCCGGCGACGGCGCCGCGGTCGAGGCGATGCGCCTCGTCCTCGCGACGGTGGACATGGACGGCGTCGTCGTCATCGGCGAGGGGGAGAAGGACGAGGCGCCGATGCTCTACAACGGCGAGCGCGTCGGCAACGGACTCGGCGCCGCGGTGGACGTCGCCGTGGACCCGGTGGAGGGGACCGCGCTCCTCGCCTTCGGCCGTCCCGACGCGATCGCCGTCGTCGGCGTCGCGCCGCGCGGCGCGATGTGGTCGCCGGGCCCCGCCTACTACATGAAGAAGCTCGCCGTCGGCCCCGAGGCGCGCGACGCGGTGAGCCGGGAGGCGCTCGACGCGCCGGTGGCCGAGACGCTGCGCGCGATCGGCGACGCGAAGGGGAAGCCCGTGGCCGACCTGACCGTGTTCGTGCTCGACAAGCCGCGCCACGCCGGGCTGATCGCCGACGTCCGCCGCGCCGGCGCCCGCGTTCTCCTCCGTACCGACGGCGACGTCGCCGGCGCGCTGATGGCGGCGCTCCCCGGATCGGGCGTCGACCTGATGCTCGGCACCGGCGGCACGCCCGAGGGCGTCATCGCCGCCTGCGCGCTCGCCGCGCTCGGCGGCGGGATGCTCGCCCGCCTCGACCCGCAGCGCGACGACGAGCGCGCGGCGGTGGCCGAGGCCGGGCTCGAGACGGGGCGTGTCCTCACCGGCGCCGACCTCGTGCGGAGCGACGACGTTTTCTTCGCCGCGACCGGGATCACCGACGGCGTCCTCCTGCCCGGCGTCCGCTACGGCCCCGCCGGCCCCACGACCCACTCGCTCGTCATGCGCGGCCGTACCGGCACGGTGCGGACGATCAGGGCCGAGCACCGGTGGGACAAGCTGCACAAGGTGAGCGCGATCGAGTACTGAGCCGACGCGGGGCGCGGGAGCGCGGGGGCCCCCCCCGCCGGGAAGGTGGCACGACGCGCCGATCCGCCCCGCACCGGACGCCCGCGCCCCGGCCCCCCATCCCGCAACCCTAACGAGTCATCCCCATGCCTGTCGCGACGAGAAACGGAACGAGCCTCAGCGGCGCCGAGAAGAAGAAGAGCCGCTGGTCCGCCGGCGTCACGCCGTACGCGGAGATGGGCTACTACGACGCCGACTACCAGCCCAAGGACACCGACCTGCTCTGCGCCTTCCGCCTCGTCCCGCAGGACGGGGTTGAGCAGATCGAGGCCGCGGCCGCCGTCGCCGGCGAGTCGTCCACCGCGACGTGGACCGTCGTCTGGACTGACCGCCTGACGGCGCACGAGCACTACCAGGCCAAGTGCTACCGCGTCGACCCCGTGCCCGGCACCAACCAGTTCATCGCCTACATCGCCTACGACCTCGACCTCTTCGAGGAGGGGTCGATCGCCAACCTCACGTCGTCGATCATCGGCAACGTGTTCGGCTTCAAGGCGCTCAGGTCGCTCCGCCTGGAGGACATGCGCATCCCGCCGCACTACACGAAGACGTTCCAGGGGCCGGCCCACGGGATCGTGATGGAGCGCGAGTACCTCAACAAGTACGGCCGCCCCCTCCTCGGCGCGACGACCAAGCCCAAGCTCGGCCTCTCGGCGCGCAACTATGGGCGCGTCGTCTACGAGGCGCTGCGCGGCGGGCTCGACTTCGTGAAGGACGACGAGAACATCAACTCGCAGCCCTTCATGCGGTGGCGCGACCGCTTCCTCTACTGCATGGAG
>JBJMNL010000219.1:0-2546 GCA_045804285.1 Gemmatimonadaceae bacterium | reverse complement strand
GCGACGCGGTAGACGAGGGTGCGCGTCTTTCCGGTGCCGGCGCCGGCGATGATGAGGAGTGGGCCGTCGCCGTGGGTGGCCGCTGCGGCCTGCGCCTCGTTCAGCTCCGCCGCGAGGTCGCGCGCCGCGTCCGGCGGAGCGGAGAGATCGCGCGGGCGGGGCGGGTAGAGGCGCGGCTCGTCGGACGGCATGCCGGGAAATATACGGGAGCGTCAGGGTGGCGTCAGGGACGAAACCGGCGACGGGGGTCGACGGCCGATTGGTCGAATTGGAAGGGGGAATGAAACGCAAAGGGCGGCATGAGGCATGAGGAATGAGGCCGGGACGCTACTCGTGGCCAAGCTGGCCACCCGTGGGGTCCCGGCCTCATTCCTCATACCGCCCTTCCAATTCCGCCCTTCAAGGCTCCTCAAGCCTCCTTCCGCCCTTCAGTCTCGCTTCCGCCCTTCCGACGTGGCGAACAGTCAGCTCCCCGTCGCCGCGTGGGCCGGCTGCGCCGAGTCCGCCGCCGGCTCCAGCGCGAGCGAGTCGAGCGCGACCCGCCGCGGCTCCAGCGCGAAGACCCGGCCGAACGCGCGCACCACCGCCGCCTCGACCACCCCCAGCTCGACCGCCGGCGCGCCACCGCCCCCCCCGTGCCGCGCGCCCTCGCGCAGCTCGCGCGCGACCGAGGTCATGTCCACGCCGGCGATGCCGCAGGGGACGATGAGGTCGAAGTAGGAGAGCTCGGTGCTGACGTTGAGTGCGAAGCCGTGCCAGGTGACCCAGTCGCGGGCGTGAACGCCGATCGACGCGATCTTGCGCCGTGCGACGAAGTCGTCCCCCGCGCCGGCCTCGCCCGTCCACACCCCGGTGTAGCCCGCGCTCCGCCCGCCGGCGATCCCGTACTCGGCGAGCGCGCCGATCAGCGCTTCCTCGACCTGCCGCAGGTACCAGTGCAGGTCCTTGCGGTGGCGCTTGAGGTCCACGATCGGGTAGCCGACGAGCTGCCCGGGGCCGTGGAAGGTCACGTCGCCACCGCGCTCGACCTCGAACAGCTCGACGCCGCGCGCCGCCAGCAGCTCCGGCGACGTCGTGAGGTGGTGCGCCTTCGTCGAGCGGCCGAGGGTGACCACCGGCGGGTGCTCCACGAGGAGGAGCACGTCCTCGGGGACCGCGCCCGTGATGCGGGCGCGCGCGACGCGGCGCTGGAGCTCGAGCGCGGCCGCGTAGGGGACGCGCCCGAGCGGGACCGCCCAGAGCTCGGGCGCGCTGAGAGTCAGCATGACTAAGTAGTAACGACCGCAACCTCCGGCCGACAACCCGCCGCGGACCCCGAGCAGCGGGGACTACCGCGGCGGGTTGGGCTCGTCGGCCGGAAGCGCGCCGCGGTCGTAGTGGATCCCCGCGTCGCGCATCAGCTCGTGCCACTTGGCGCGCACCCAGCGCTCGAGGTGCACCTGCAGCTTGCGCCGGTCTTCGGGGCGGGCTGCCGGGACGTTGGCCGGCGGCTCGACCTGCGCAAATGGGCGCCCGTCGTTGTAGACGAAGCGCGCCACCTCGCGGTCCGTCGGTGCCACGCGGTCGTCGGCCGGCGGCGCGGCGTCCCCCCACCCCTCGGGGGCGTCGTCCTCGCGCACCGAGACTCGGATCACGTCGAACTCGGCCGGCGCCCACCGCATGACGCCGAAGTCGGGACGGAAGTTCGCGCTCTGGCCGAGCTGCTCCCACTGCTCCCGCGTGAGCGGGACTTCGAAATCGAGGTTGCGTCGCTCCATGGTCGTCGGCTCCTGCCTGCGTCGCGTGTGCGGGGTCGCACACGCTGCTCGCGGCAAGCCGGATACCGCCGGCCCGCGCCAGGGGGGCATCCCGGTACCGCGACTTCCGGCCGCGTGTGGTACGCGGAGTGCGCGCCAGCGTCGAGCGCCGCACGGCCAGCCGGGACGCCGAACGGCGGCCGACGCCGTGCCGGGCGGCGCGAGCGGCCGCGGCGCTTCCGGCACTACCGCCAGGGAGCGGCAGCGGCACAGTCGTCGAGCAGCAGCAGGAGGTACCGATGAGAGACGATCGCAGCGACGACCGGCGGCAGCGCGCGGGCACGCGCAACGCTCAACCGATGGGCGAGCCGGCCGCCGACGAGGAGAAGCGGGAGAGTGGCCAGCCGGGCGGCGGGCAGGGGCGGCGGGACGTGGTGAGCGAGGGGGAGGCGGCCGAGCACGGGGTGCGGCCCCTCTCCACCGGCACCCGGCCCGGCGGCGACGCCGAGTTGCGCGGCATGATGGCGTGGGGGCAGGGGGAGCGCGGCGCGGCGGGCTACGAGGATTCCGGTGGCTCGGAGCTCGTCATGCGCGACGGTCAGCTGCTCGGCGGGCTCACCGCGGGCCCGGGCGGCGCGCCCGAGATCGACATCCATTCCGGGGCCCGGCCGCCGGCTCCCCCGCCGGCCGCGCCGCCCGTCCCGCGACCCGAGGGCGCGCGCGACGCCGCCGAGGGGGAAGGGAAGGGGGAGGGGGAGGGGCGGAAGCCGGAACGCTAGGGGAGCGAGCGGGCGCCGCGAGTCCGCGGCG
>JBJMNL010000218.1:0-7233 GCA_045804285.1 Gemmatimonadaceae bacterium | reverse complement strand
GTCGCGCGTGTTGAAGATCCCCTGCGTGGACTCCCACACGGTGAGCACGGCCCCGTCCCACTCCGCCACCGCGCCGTGCGGCTCGAGCGCGGTGTGCAGCGCGACCGGGGTACGGTACTCGCGCTCGACCACGACGTCCGCCTCGCGCAGCCCACGCTCGACGTCGCCGCGCCCCGCCACCCGCGGGGCGCGGGGCGGGGTGTTCCCGCCGCGCGGCCGCACGGCGGGCGCGTCGGGCGCGACGGCGGCGTCGAAGGTGACCGCGAACGGAAGCGCCTCGTACTCGGCCACGACGGCCGCCGCGCCGGCGCGCGCCACCTCGTCGCTGTCGGCGCAGACGGCGGCCACGGGCTGGCCGACGTAGGTGATCTCGTGCGCGAAGAGCCGGACGCCGCGCGCGGCGAAGCTCGGCGGCAGATCGGCGGCCCCGACGGCGTCGCGCACGCCGGGAAGGGCGAGCGCGGGGGCGAGATCGAGGCGCGTCACGCGCCCGCGCGGCAGCGGCGCGCGGACGATCGCCGCGTGCAGCATCCCGGGGCGCTGCTCGTCGGCGGTGTAGCGCGCGCGCCCGGTGACCTTCTCGAGCGCGTCCACGCGCGGCACGCGCGCGCCGACGTGGCGCAGCACCGCGTCCTCCCCCCAGGGCTCGGGCTCGAACGCCGGGAGCTCGACGATCCTGCTCTCCTCCCGCCCCTCGACCTCCACCTTGGTGGACACGAAGCGGCGCCGCGGGGGCTCGGCGGGCATCGATTCGGCACTCGGCGCGGTCTTCGGGTTGGGAGCAGGTGGGGGATCGACCCTAGATTGCTTCGCGGGGGGGGCCCCCCGCGCCGGCTCCGCCGGCGCACCGCCAGCGGGCGCACCGCCAGGCGCCGACCCGCGCCCCGACGACGAGCGGCCGCTAGCCACGCGACGGCTCCCGCTCGCGCGGTGCGTCGCCCGCGGCGGCGGCTGGCCGCCGCCGCATCGTGTCACCCGCGTCGCGGATGGCGCGCACGATCTTCGGGTACGTGCCGCAGCGGCACAGGTTGCCGCCCATCGCCTCGCCGATCTCCGCGTCGGACGGCGCGCCCGCGGTTCGGACGAGGAGCGCCGCGCCGGCGAGGAGCTGCCCCGGGGTGCAGAAGCCGCACTGTACCGCGTCGTGCCGGATGAACGCTTCCTGCAGCGGGTGCAGCGCGTCGGCGCCGCCGCTCCCACCCCACTCGGCGGCGAGTCCCTCGATCGTCGTCACGCGCTGGCCGGCACAGGCGGCGGCCAGGGTGAGGCAGGCGTAGACGGGCTCGCCGTCGAGCAGCACCGTGCACGCACCGCACTCCCCGCGGTCGCACACCAGCTTGGTGCCCGTCAGGCTCAGGCGGTCGCGCAGCACCGAGAGCAGCGTCGCGTGCGGCGGGACCTCCAGCGCGTGCTCGCGGCCGTTCACGAGGAGCTGCGTCGCGGGCCGCGACGTCGTCGTCTCGGGGCTCATGCCCGGGAGTTAACCCTGGGCGGCGCGCGCTGTCCAGGGACGCCGCCGGCGCCACACCGGCGGCTCCGGCCCACGGCCGGCACGGTGCTCGCTGCGAGTCGAGTCGGCACGTTGAGCGCGGACGGGTGCGCTCCTATCTTTCCGACGCTGCGGCCCGCCCGTACGTTCCCGCACCTCCGCCGGATATCATCGAGACTCCCATGCCTTACGTCATCACTGAAGCCTGCATCAACACGAAGGACAAAGCGTGCGTGGACGTCTGCCCCGTCGATTGCATCTACGAGGGTCCGGACCAGCTCTTCATCCACCCCGACGAGTGCATCGACTGCGGCGCATGCGAGCCTGAGTGTCCGGTGACGGCGATCTTCCCCGAGGAGGACGTCCCGGCGAACCTCAAGCAGTACGTCCAGATCAACCGCGACGTCTTCAAGAGCGCCACACCGCCGGGCCGGCCGACGCGCTAGCGTCGGGACCCACGCACGCCGGCAGCCGAGGACGGAAGGGCCCGGCGCCGGAGGCTCGGGGGGAGGGTCGTCCAACACACACCCGAGCCCCCGCCCTCCAGCACCGGGCCCTTGCCCGTCCCACCCAGTCCCCGCCATGCTCAAGGGCGTCTCCCTCGATTTCTGGAATACCCTCTACGTCGGCGCGACGGCGCCGGAGCGGGTCACGCTGCGGCGCGCGGCGGTGGGGCGGATGCTCGCCGACGTCGGGCGCCCGACGGCTGACGAGGAGCTCACCGAGCTCTACGCCGCGTCCGGCGCCGAGGCGGAGCGGTGGTGGCGCGAGGAGCAGCGGGGGTACGGTGCCGCCGACCGCATCCGCTGGATCCTCGGCCGCGTCGGCGTCGAGCGGCCTGGCGACTGCGAGCACGTCGCCCGCGCCGTGCAGGCGGTGGACGACGCACTGACCGCGCACGCGCCGCCGCTCCTGCCCGGCGCCGCCGCCGCCGTGCGGGCCCTCGCCCGTCACCTGCCGCTCGTCGTCGTCTCCGACACCGGCTTCGCCTCGGGGCAGGCGCAGGACCGCCTCCTCGAGCGCGACGGGCTCGCGCGCCACTTCGCGGCGCGCATCTACTCCTGCGACGTCGGCCACGCGAAGCCGCACGCCGCGCCCTTCCGCCGCGCCCTCCGCACGCTCTCGCTGCACCCCGCCGATCTGCTCCACGTCGGCGACGACGAGCGGACGGACGTTCGCGGCGCCCTCGCCGCCGGCTGCCGCGCCGTGCGTCTCGACCTCGTCCGTGCCGGCGGCCCGAGCGCGGCCGAGCTCGTCGCCGAGAGCTTCGCCGACGTGGTGGATCTGGTGCTTCGCGAGAGCTGAGGGGCAGGGGAGTGGGCGGCAGGCCGGCCGGCAGCGGGATGCGGTGAGAAGCGATCGGGGCGCCCCTCCATGGGAGTGGCGCCCCGATCGCTTCTCACCGCGTCCCGCGACCGCGCGGCGCGTGGACGTATCGCCGTCTCAGAAATACCACTGCTTCAGGACGAATGCCACCACCAGCGCCGCGTACTGCAGGAACGTCGACAGCTCGCTGCGCCACGCCTGCGCCCAGTCGTACGTCTCCGGACCGCGGTCGGCCGCGGCGGGGGGACGCGGGATCCAGCGCGGCGTGCGGCGCTTGTAGGCGAGGTACTCGTCGCCGAAGGTGGACTCGAGGACTCCCTCCTCGAAGCGCACGATGAGCGAGTACTCGAGCGCGAAGATCGCCGCCGCCACAGGCAGGAACCAGAGCACGCCGGAGACGACGGCGAAGCCGATCCAGATCAGGAAGTTCCCGTTGTACAGCGGATTCCGGCTCCACGCGAAGGCGCCGTAGGTGACGAGACGCTGCACGGCGCGCGAGCGGCGGCGCGTGGTCGTGCCCGCGGCGGCCACCCCGGCCAGCCGGATCCCCTCGCCGATCGCCACCAGCAGCAGGCCGATCGCCCAGTTCACCGCCGACATGCGCGCGCCGAGCGGGTGGTGCCCCACCTGGTGGCTCAGCGGCCAGAGGAGCGGCACGGCGAGGAAGAAGACCGGGAGCCAGCCGCGGTTTCTGAAGAGGACGGCACCGGCGCGGGCGGCGCCGCAGCGCTCGGCGGCGCAGGGCTCGACGGTGGAGGAAGTGGTGGGAGCGCTCACGGTGTCGCGGTTGATCGTTGGGAGCCAAAGGAGCAGAGAGGCGGGAGCGCCGCCATCCACGGCGGGGCCGGCCGGAGACCGGCCGCGCGCCGTGGTCCTAGCGTACGAGAGCGCCCCCGGCGCGGGGGCGCTCCGGCCATGGACGATCGAGGCCGCTTTCTGGTACCCGCCGGGTCCGCATCGTTCCGAGCGCCGGGCTCGCTTCACGAGCCTCGCCGCGCGAGCACGGAACGCGAAGGCGCCACAGGGAGGCGCCACGGGGGAGGCGCCACGCCCGCGGTCAGTCGTGCGCGAGGGCGCTGAGAAACTCGCCCGCGACGTGGTTGAACGCGGCCGGCCGCTCGAAGTTGCTCAGGTGGCCGGCGCCGGCGATGACCTCGAGGCGGCTGCCGCGGATCGCCGCGTGCATCGCCCGCGCCGCCGCCGGCGGAACGATGACGTCCTCGTCACCGGTGACGACGAGCGTCGGCACGTCGATCCGGGCGAGCGTCGGGGTGGGATCGGGGCGCGCGAGCATCGCTTCCTGCGCGCCGACCACCCCCTCGACCGTCGCGCTCGCGAGCATCCCGCGGACGCTCTCGACGAGGGCCGGGCTGCGCTCGCGGGTGCTCTTGCCGACCATGCCGACGATCATCCGGTCGGCCACAGCCGCGCTCCCTTCCTCCCGCGCCAGCGCGATGATCTCGCGGCGGCGCGCACGGCCGGCGTCGTCGTCCGTCCCCGGACGGGTGCCGGCCAGCAGCAGCGCCCGCGTCCGCTCGCGGTGGCGCCGCCAGAACGCGAGGGCGACGTGACCTCCCATGGAGATGCCGGCGATCACCGCGCGCTCGACGCCGAGGGAGCGGAGCAGCGCGGCGACGTCGTCGGCGTAGCGGTCGATCGAGAAGGGGGGCGTGGCCGGCGTCTGCCCGAAGCCGCGCAGGTCGGGCGCGATGCACCGGGCGTGGCCGGCGAGCGCGTGGACCTGCGGCGCCCAGAGCGAGCGGTTGTGCGGAAGCCCGTGGACGAAGACGATCGGCGGCGCCGCGCCGCCACCGTCGTCGTCGTAGCCGATCTCGATCGTCGGCCCCGCCGTGGCCTCGTCGGCGCAGAGCGCGATCACGCCCGCCGCCGGCCGCCCGCCGAGGCGGTGTCGGGCGTCGCGACTCCCGCGTCCTCGGGCCAGCGCGGGAACATCGCGCTCCACTCGGCCGGCACCGCCACCGGCCGGCCCTCCCGGTCGACGCAGACGAAGGCGATCGTCGCGTCGGCGGCCAGCTGGCCATCCGCTCTCCCCTTCCGCACCTCCTGCCGGATCCGGAAGCTCGTCCGCCCCACGGAGAGCAGCCCCGAGCGGATCACGAGGTCCTCCCCGGGGAGCGATTGGGCGTGGTACGAGATGTCCACGTGCCGCACCACCGACCACGCGCCGCCGCGCATGAAATCGCGCGCCGCCATGTGCGTCTCGATCAGCGCCCACCGCGCGTGCTCGAGAAAGGTGATCATCGTCGCGTGGTTCACGTGCCCGAGCATGTCGCAGTCGGTCGGGTAGACGTGGATGGTGATCTCGTGGACGGACATGGGAGAGGGGTGTTGGTGGGGCGAGGGGTGGAGGGCCGGAGGGCCGGACGGCGGAATGCGGTAATGAATAGCGAAGGGCAGAATGAGGGATGAGGCATGAGGCCGGGACGCTCCGGGTGGCTCGAACCGCCACGCGTGGGGTCCCGGCCTCATTCCTCATCCCTCATTCCGCCCTTCGAGTCTTTTCCGCCCTTCTGAGTCTCATCCGCACTCAGCCCTCCGCCCCTCCACCCCGCCCCCTCCCCCTCGCCGTTCACGAATTCCCGTCCGTCGAACGTCATCCAGAAGAGCGTTGGCCCCTCGTGGTCGCGCGCCATGCGCAGTGCCGCGGCGGCGGCCTTGGCGGCGTAGGTGGAGTCGAGGGTGAGGGCGGCGGCCTCCCGCAACAGTGTGGCCGCGCGCTCTCCCTCGGCCAGAGGGCGGCCGTAGGCGCCGCCGTAGACGTCGTGGACGACGACCAGTCGCGCCGGGTCGACCGCCGGCACTCGCGCGCCGGTGTGGCGCTCGATCAGGCGGGCGCTGGCGCGCGCGAGGCGGAGGGCGCGCCGGCGCGTGACGGCCAGTCGTGGGCCGACGCGGGCGCCGACGACGGTCGCGTCGAGCCCCGCGATGGCGAAGCCGAGGGCGAGGCCGGCCGCGGTGCCGGCGGTCCCCATCGGCACGACGACGCGACGAGGGGCGGGCAGCTCGCCCGCCGCGACCTGCGCCGCCAGCTCGAGCGCCGCGTTCACGTGGCCGAGGACGCCGAGCGGCGTGGTGCCGCCGAGGGGGACGTAATGGGTCGCCGGACCGCCGACGCGCCGGCCGAGGCGGGCGTGGGCCCGCAGCGCCGCGAGGCGGACGAAGGCGCCGGGTACGGTGCGCGTCTCGATCACGCGGTCGCACAGCGCCGCCGCGCGGCGCGCCACGGCGCGCGCGAGCGGCGTCGTCTCGTGCGCCCAGCGTAGCGCGACGACGCGGGCGCCGAGCCGCCGCGCGTGCGTCGCCGTGGCGAGCACGTGCGTCGAGCCGACGCCGCCGAGCGTGAGCACCGTGTCGCCCGGCCGCACGTCGCCGAGCAGGAGCTCGAGCGCGCGCACCTTGTTCCCCCCGCAGCTCGCCGCGTCGAGGTCGTCGCGCTTCACCCACAGCGCCGCGCCGTCCGGCAGCGTCACGCGCTCGACCGGCGATGGCAGGGTGGTGAGCTCGGCGCGGGGGAGGGCGGCGAGGGCGGGGAAGCGGTCGGCGAGCAGCAGGGGCGCCGGGCGCGCGGAGCGGGGAGCTACGGGCGGCGAGCTTCGGGTCCGGACCGGAGTGGCGATCGTGCTACCTTCCCGGTGGGGGGGCCCCCCCAGGACCTCCGCGCTCCGCGCCCGGCTCCGCGCGTCGCTCTCAGTCATCGTCCCCCGGCCCCTCGTCCCGGACCGCGATCGGGTCGCCGACCACGTCCTCGACGTAGAGCATCTTGATCGGGACGATGATCGCGGCGGTGAGCGGGACGGCGACCATGAGGCCGAGGAAGCCGAAGACCAGCGTCATCAACGCCTGGGCGACGATCGTGAGGACCGGCGGGAGGTCGAGCCCGCCGCGCATGAGGGTCGGGATGAGGAGATTGTTCTCGAGGAACTGGATCCCCCAGTAGGCGATGGCGACGTAGAGCGCCTTCTCCGGGGAGTCGATGAAGCCCATCGCGATCGCGGGGACCGCGCTCAGGACCGGACCGATCGTGGGCACGAACTCGAGCAGGCCGGCGATCAGGCCGAGGGCGACCGCGGCCTTCACGCCGAGAGCGAGGAGGACCACCGTCGTCACGGTGCCGATGACGGCCATCGCGATGAGCTGCGTGACGAGCCACTTGCGGAGGACGATCGCCATCTCGGAGAGCACCTCGCCGGTCCGCCCGCGGATGCGGTGCGGGAAGAGGTGCATCAGCCCGTCGTGATAGAGCTTCGGCTCGGCGCCGATGTAGATCGCCAGGAAGATGACGAGGACCAGGCCGGCGAGGACGGTGAGCGTCGACGAGAGGAATGGGAAGAGGTAGCGCGTCGCACCGCTGAGTTGCTGGCTGATGCGCGCCTTGAGCGTCGCGGCGGGCGCCACGC
>JBJMNL010000217.1:0-5669 GCA_045804285.1 Gemmatimonadaceae bacterium | reverse complement strand
GAGCGGGGCGCCGTACGAGGCGCTGCGCGAGCGCACGCGCGCGGCGATGCGCAAGCTGATCAACTACACGCGAAAGATCATCGACGCCGGCGTCGCCTCGGGCGAGCTGCGCGCCGGCGTCGACGCCGAGCACGTGGCGAGCATGATGGTCGCGACCCTCGAGGGCGCGCTGATGGTCTCGTTGGTGTTCGCGGACGCCGAATACGTCCGGCGAGCGGTGGGGCACGCGGCGGCGCGCGCGCGGTCGCTGGCCGCCGGATGACGATCAGAGACAGCGAGGCGAGACAATGACGCACCACGCAGATGCCGTGATCATCGACGCCGCCCGTACCCCGCGGGGGCGCGGACGTCCGCTCGGCGCGAGCCGGCCCGGCGCGCTCGCCGGCGTCCACCCGCAGGAGCTGGCCGCGCAGGTGCTGCAGGGCCTCGCCGACCGGGTCGGCGTCCCGGTGCACGACGTCGACGACGTGGTGCTCGGCTGCGTGTCGCAGGTGGACGAGCAGGGAGCGAACATCGCGCGCCACGCCGTGCTCGCCGCGGGGTGGCCGGACAGCGTCACCGGCGTCACGCTGACGCGGGCGTGCGGCTCCGGCCTGCAGGCGCTGCACTACGCGGCGATGTCGGTGATGACCGGGAGCCAGCGGGTGGTGGTGGCGGGCGGGGTGGAGAGCATGTCGCGGGTCCCGATGGGCACCGACGGCGCGTCCGAGGCGCGCGGCGCGGGGGGCGCCGGCGCACCGAAGGGGGGAGGGGTCGGCGACGGCCGGAACCCGCGCCTTCGCAGCCGGATCCGGCAGGTGCCACAGGGGATCAGCGCCGACCTCATCGCCACGCTCGAGGGCTTCACGCGCGAGGACGTCGACGCGTTCGCGCTCCGCTCGCAGCAGCGCGCCGCGGCGGCGATGGACGCCTGCCGCTTCGCGCGCAGCCTGATCCCGGTGCGCGACCCGGACAGCGGGGCGGTGCTGCTCGACCGCGAGGAGTTCCCGCGGCCGACCACCGCCGAGGGGCTGGCCGCGCTGCCGGCGTCGTTCGCGGAGCTCGGCGCGCTCCGCGTCGCCGGCGTGGGCGAGGGCGAGCCCGACGAGACGCTCGACGCCCTCGCGCTCCGCCAGGTGAAGGCGAAGGGGCTCGCGCCGTCCGCCGTGACGCGGGTGGAGCACGTGCACAGCGCCGGGAGCTCGAGCGGAATCGCGGACGGCGCGGCGGGGGTGCTCGTCGCGTCGGCGGAGTACGCGCGGGCGCACGGCCTCCGTCCGCGCGCACGCATCCGCGCCATGGCGACGGCGGGCGCGGACCCGATCCTGATGCTCACCGCCCCGACGCCGGTGTCGCGCAAGGCGCTCGCCGCGGCCGGCATGGATGCGCGCGACGTCGACCTGTGGGAGATCAACGAAGCGTTCGCCGCGGTGCCGCTCAAGACGATCCGCGACCTGGGGATCGACCCGGAGCGGGTGAACGTCAACGGCGGCGCGATCGCCCTCGGGCACCCGCTCGGCGCCACGGGCGCGATCCTCGTCGGCACCGCGCTCGACGAGCTGGAGCGGCGGGGGTTGGCCACGGCGCTCGTGACGCTCTGCATCGCCGGCGGGCAGGGGATCGCGGCCATTCTCGAGCGCATCTAGCGGCGGCGCCGCCCGGCCGGCCCGCACGCCACTCCACGCAACGCCGATCCACACGACATGGCCACCTACCTGGAGCAGGCCCGCGGCGGCGACTTCCCGCCGCCGCCGATCGCGCGGACGCTCGGCTTCGCCCTGGAGTCGGTGGAGCGCGGGCGCGCGACGTTCCGCATGGAGACCGACCCCGCGCGGCACGGCAACCCGATGGGGACCGTGCACGGCGGCGTCCTCTGCGACCTCGCCGACGCCGCGATGGGGATGGCGTTCGCGAGCACGCTCGAGGAGGGGGAGTCGTTCACCACGGTGGAGCTCAAGGTCAACTTCCTCCGGCCTGTCTGGCGCGCGACGCTGACGGCGGTCGCCGAGGTGCTCCAGCGCGGGCGCACGGTGGGGCTCGTGGAGTGCCGCGTGACGGACGGCGAGGGGCGCGCCGTCGCCCACGCGACGAGCACGTGCCTGACGCTCCGCGGGGCGCAGGCCGACGGGCGGTGAGCGGGGACGAGGTGGTGGGGCGCCTCGCAGACGCCACACGCGCGGAGGCGGCGATGCGTGGCGAATGAGAGCCTGCTAATAATTTGCAGGCTCTAATGCGTTGTGGAACCGTGACTCGCGCGATTGTACGAAAAGTGTAGCTTGGCGGCGCTCGCGATCGGCCTACCTCGCCATCGTGTCGAATCGAATCGCGTCGCGCCGCCCCGGACCGCATGCCCCAGTCCTCCCCCGCCGGCCTCTCTCGTCGCCAGGCTGCTCCCGCCTCCCTCCCAGCGTCCGGCGACGGCCCGACGCCGCCGAGTGCCCGCAGCGCCGCCTTCCGGAGCACGCTCGCCGCGATCGAGCGCTACGCGCGACACCCGCGCGCGACCGTGCTCCTGGAGGGGGAGACGGGCACCGGTAAGACGTACCTCGCCTCGCTCCTGCACACGCTCTCCCCGCGCCGGGGGAAGCCCTTCCAGACGGTCGTCCTCGCGTCGCTCGACGACGGCCTCGCCGGATCGGACCTCTTCGGCCACGTCCCGGGCGCCTTCACCGACGCGCGGCACGGGCGCGTGGGGCACTTCGTCTCGGCGAACGGCGGCACGCTCTTCCTCGACGAGATCGGGCAGGCGTCGCTCACGATCCAGCGCAAGCTGCTGCATGCGGTCGAGCACAAGGAGATCTGGCCGGTGGGCACCGACCGGGCGGTGCGGGTGGACGTGCGCCTCGTGGCGGCGAGCAACGTGCCGCTCGAGACGTTGGTCGAGCGCGAGCGCTTCCTCCCCGATCTGCTTCCGCGGCTCAGCGCCTTCCGCGTGCGCATTCCGCCGCTGCGCGAGCGGCGCGCAGACATCCCGGATCTGGTCGACCAGTTCGTCGCACGCCATGCGTCGCAATGCGGCTACCGCACGCCGCCCGACGTGGACCCGGACCTCATGGAGGTGCTGCGTCGCGCGCCGTGGCCGTACAACGTGCGCCAGCTCGACGCGGTCGTGCAGCGGATCCTGGTGGACGCCGAAGGCGCGGCGGCGCTGACGCCCGCGCATCTCGCCGACGACTTCGACGGCCCGACGGACCGTGTGAGCCGCGAGCCCGACCTTGGCGCGCGCATCGAGAGCGCGCTCGCCGCCACCGGGTCGATCTCCGGCGCCGCGCGAAAGCTGAACGTCGCGCGATCGACCGTGCAGCGCCATCTGAATCGGAGCAGGCACACGCCCGTGGAGGCGCTCGATGCGGTCGAACCATCCACGATCCGGCCGCATGAGCGGGGCGCTTCCACGGTGACTGCCGCGCTCCAGTCCCGAGCCGCAACGGGAGGCCGTCGCGCGCCACCAAAGACCGCTTCGCCAGAGAGCACGCACGCTGGCGAAGCGACAGTCCCGCAGTGAATTACAACAGAGAAACGCTGCGGCTCGCCGCTTGCCTTCGCGCCACCCACGCACGTCTCGGTCGCTGACGCGAGGCGCTCATCCCGGGCCATCCATCCCGGCGCGCAGGGAGCGGGGACGTGGGCAAAACCTCTCACGAGCGAGGGGCGCCGATGTGGCGAGCGGCGGTAATTGTTGCAATCTCCATCATCGGTGCGGCGGGGCAATGGACCGCCGCCGCACCCCAGCTCCACGCCCTGACGGGCGGCAACCACTCTTCGTGGCCCGCGAACCACGCACGCCGCAGCCTCGAACGCGGAGCCAGGCGACGTGCGGCGCGCACCAGCGTCGCCTGTTCGAGCGGCTCGTACTTCGTCAGCCCGTGTGACGAATCCGATAGCAGCGGATCCTACGTGACCGGGAAGAAGACGGGCCCGATATTCAACTTTGCCAACAACTCGAGCAGCGACCGATCGGGAATATTTGGCTGCAGCGGCGCCTCGGCTTCGGGGATGGTCACTTCGTGTAACGCCTCGCCAAATCGGGCTACCGTATACGCCCACGACAACGTCGACATCGGGTAACGTATTCCACGGGCCGCGGCCCCGGGATTGCCACGCTCACGGTGAGCGGTCTCGGGGTCCCCGCTATCTTTAGGGTCGCCGTCGCCGCTCCGCCGCTGTACGTGACGCCGCCGAAGTCAGTCCGTGCGACTCGTGTTTCGCGCTCGGTCGCGCTTGACACATTCTCCGTGCAGAATAATACCGCCGGCAGCGCGACCATCGGCCTCGCCGCCGTCTGCGCCGCGCCGGTCAGTTGCAGCCTGACCGGCGCGGCGACGCTGACCCTGGCGAGCGGCGCCACCGCGCCGGTCGTCGTGAGCTCTATGGCCGGCGGCATCGGGACGACCGGGACTCTCACGCTCCGGGCGACCAACGGCGCGCTGGCCGCGCCGGCCAACGTGGACAGCGCGTCGGTGCCGGTGAACGTCCCGTACGCACCGACCGTCCAGACCACGCCCCAGAACGGCGAGCACCTCTCACCGGCGTTGTGCGCGGTGGGCTGCTTCGACGTTCACGCGGCGTACTCGACGCCATCTTACCGGAGCCTCGACAACGACCGGTCGCTCACGCTCTGGTACTCGTCGGCGCAGGCCGCGCCGCTCGCCACCGTGCAGCTCAACATGTCGGACGGGTCGAGTCCGTCGCCGCAGACGCTCTCGCTGCGGCTCAACGGACCCGCCGGATCGGGGGGATTGGGACGTAAGGAGATATTGAAATGTCGAGAGCACTGAGAGAGTGGAAGGAGGGGGTGATACTCGGCCTTTGGGTTGCGACGGCACTGGCCAGTTGGGCGGCGGTCGTTTGGCTGATTGGTAGCGGCGGCGCTAAGCACGTGGTGTCGGTCTCCTTGCCAACGCTGATCGCCGGCTACTTCCTGATGGGTTTACTTGGGGGATCCGTGTATGGACTTCTCTTCTCGCTGAGAACACGACTGCTTGGTGCCATCGCACTTGGCGTCATTGTTTGGACCATCGTCTTTAGTGTGCTCGGTGTGTTGTTCTTCTCGCCTGAAGACTGGGTCCCCGGAGTGCCAGTCGCCGCCGCGGTTCTCGGGTTAGCTGCCGGTCCAGTCAGCGGCGCAATGGCATGGTATTACACTGTTCATCGCAGGAAAGTATGACCGTGCGGCGGTCCGTGGCGGTCGGGTAGTTGCTTTAGCCCCCCCCGAT
The DNA here is from genome assembly GCA_045804285.1 of Gemmatimonadaceae bacterium. Taxonomy (GTDB): domain Bacteria; phylum Gemmatimonadota; class Gemmatimonadetes; order Gemmatimonadales; family Gemmatimonadaceae; genus DATMHT01. Next base: position 474 of record JBJMNL010000217.1, on the reverse strand, counting down.
CGGGAGGGCGTCGGCGACTAGTGGACGACCACAGTGATCATGCTGCTTTGGTCGGGTAGAGGCGTGCGAGGCGTTGCCGGGCGCCCGGGGTGGTGAAGCGCCAGGTCACCGTGGGGCCCGTCGCGTTGCGGGCCCGGGTCCACGCGCCGACCTCCCGGGCGACGCGGCCCATCGTCGCGAGCCGGCGCGCGAGGCACTGGCGCTCGCGGATCGCGAACTCCAGCTCGGCCATGTTGAGCCAACTCGCGTGCTTGGGGGGGTAGTGAAACTCGAGGCGTTGCGTGAGCCGCCGCGCGGTCGCGGCGTCGGACGTCGGGTCGAACGCCGCCGGCGAGTGGGTGCGCAGGTTGTCGGGCACCACCCGGAGCACGGCCGCCTCGGGGTGGCGCGCCTCGGCCAGCCAGCGCATCGCGGGCGCGAAGTCGCCGGCCGCGCGCCGCTCGGTCACCGTGACGTGGCGCCACGCCTCGTGCG
>JBJMNL010000216.1:0-13049 GCA_045804285.1 Gemmatimonadaceae bacterium | reverse complement strand
GGCGCTCGCGGCGGCGGCCGCGGTCGTCGACACCGCCGTGGCGGGGATCCACGAGGGGGGCACGGCCGTGCGCATGGACGACGTGCCGCTGCCGCTCCGTCCCTCTCTCGAGGGCCCGCCGGCGGCGGTGGACGTCGTGCGCGCGCTGCGCGAGCGCGTCCGGCGCGAGCGCGGCGCACGCGAGCGCGGCGCGCACGAGCGCGGCGCACGCGAGACGCGCGGCCCCGCCGAGGAGCGGCGACCGTGAGCCGGCTGCGGATCGCCGGCGGGACCGTGTACGACCCGGCCAACGGCGTCGACGGCGTGGCGCGCGACGTGTGTATAGAGGGGGGGCGCATCGTCGCCGAGCTGCCGGCGAACGCGCCGCGGCTCGACGCGCGCGGCATGGTCGTGATGCCGGGCGGCGTGGACATGCACTGCCACGTCGCGAGCGGCAGCGTCAACGTCGCGCGCCGGCTGCTCCCCGAGGAGCACGAGCGCGACCCGGCGCCGCCCCCCGCGCTCGCCGCCGACGAGGCGGCCATCCCGCGCTCGGGCACCGGCGGCACGGTGCCGAGCACCTTCACGACCGGCTACCGCTACGCGGGGCTCGGCTACACGACCGTCTTCGACGCCGCGGTCGCGCCGGTGAGCGCGCGCCTGTCGCACGCCGAGCTCGACGACACGCCGATCGTGGACGGCGGCTTCTTCGTACTGATGGGAAACGACCAGTACCTGCTTCGGCAGATCGACCGCGGCGAGCAGGGGCGGGCGCGGGACTACGCCGGGTGGCTCATCGGCGCCACCGGCGGCTACGCCATCAAGGTCGTCAACCCCGGCGGAGTGGAGCTCTGGAAGCGCGGCGCGCGCGCCGTCACCGACCTCGACACCCCCGTCGGCTCGACGCGCGTCACGCCCCGGCGGATCCTCGAGACGCTCGCCGACGCCGGCAACTCCCTGGGACTCCCGCATCCGGTCCACATCCACTGCAACAACCTCGGACTCCCGGGAAACGCGGCGACGACGCTGGAGAGCATGCGCAGCGTGGACGGGCGGCGCGCGCACTTCACACACCTCCAGTTCCACAGCTACGGCGGGAAGGCCGGGGAGGGGTGGCGCTCCGCGGCGCGCGAGGTCGTCGAGTACGTGAACGCGCACCCGGACGTGAGCTGCGACGTGGGCCAGGTGATGTTCGGCGCGGCGACCACGCTGACCGCCGACGCGCCGGTGGAGTACCTGCTGCACCGCAGCACCGGGCGGAAGTGGGCGAACGTGGACATCGAGCTCGAGACCGGGTGCGGGGTGGTGCCGTACGACTACCGGGAGCGGGCCGCGGTGGCGGCGCTGCAGTGGGCGGTGGGGCTCGAGCTCTTCCTGCTCGCGGCCGATCCGTGGCGGATGGTGCTCTCCACCGACCACCCGAACGGCGGGTCCTTCACGTCGTATCCGGAGCTGATCCGCCTGCTCATGGACCGCGCCTACCGCGACGAGCGGCTCAACGCGGTGAACGGGAAGCTGCTCGCCGGCAGCGCGCTCGCCGACGGGCTGGCGCGCGAGTACACGCTCAACGAGATCGCGATCGTCACGCGCGCCGGGCCGGCGCGACTGCTCGGGCTGCGTCACACGGGCCACCTCGGCGTCGGCGCCGACGCCGCCGTCACCGTCTACCCCACCGGGGCGGACGCCGCGCGCATGTTCGCCACTCCGCGCTATGTGGTGAAGGGGGGGACGCTGGTGGTGGAGGAGGGGGAGCTGCGCCGCGCGCCGGCGGGGCGGCGCATCCACGTGCGGCCGGCGTACGACGCGGCGGTCGAGCGCGACGTGGAGCGCTTCTTCGACCAGTACGCGACGGTGTCGTTCGCCAACTACCCGGTGGGCGAGCTGCGCGACGCGCCCTACGCGATCGACGCCGCGGCGGGAGGGCGTTGACGTGGAGATCCGCGGCGTGGCGATCGAGGACACCTTCGCCGAGGCGTTCACCATGCGCGTGGCGCGCGTCGTCATCACGGCCAAGACCGCGCGCTGGGCGCGCGTCGCCGCCCTCGAGATGACCGGCTTCGCGACGTCGGTGATCGCGTGCAAGTGCGAGGCGGCGATCGAGCGCGAGCTGGAGGCGGCGGAGACGCCGGACGGCCGGCCGGGCGTGAGCGCGCTGATGTTCACCCTGGACGCCGAGAGCCTCGAGAAGCGGCTCGTGGAGCGGATCGGCCAGACGGTGCTCACCTGCGCGACGGCGAACTGCTTCGACGGGCTGCCGGACGCCGCGACGCGGGCGCGGGCGGGCGGCGCCCTGCGCGTCTTCGGCGACGGCTTCCAGATCAGCAAGGTGGTGGGTGGGGAGCGCTACTGGCGCGTGCCCGTGATGGAAGGGGAGTGCCTTCTGCAGGAGAGCTTCGGCGTCCAGAAGGGGGTGGGAGGGGGCAACTTCCTCATCCTCGCCGAGGACGCCGACTCGGCGCTCGTGGCGGCGGAGGCGGCGGTGGAGGCGATCGAAGGGATGCCGGGTGTGATCCTCCCCTTCCCCGGCGGCGTCGTGCGCAGCGGGAGCAAGGTGGGGGCGCGCCGCTACAAGTCGCTCGTCGCCTCGACCAACGACGCGTACTGCCCCACCCTGCGCCCGCTGACCGCGACGTCGCTCCCCGACGGCGTGAACGCGGTGCTCGAGCTCGTCCTCGACGGGCTCGACGCCGACTCGATCGCGCGCGCGATGCGGGCCGGGATCGACGCGGCGTGCCGGCCGGGCGTGCGCGCGATCACCGCCGGCAACTACGGCGGCAAGCTCGGCCCGCACCACTTCCACCTGCGGCGGATCATGGGGGAGGCGCCGGTGGCGCCCGCGGCCGCCGCGTCGGGGGCCGCGTCGTGAGCGACGCCGTCGTCCTCACCCTCCGCGAGCCGCTCGACGGGCCGCTCGACGTCTCCTGCGTCGCGCCCGACCGCTTCGCCGTGCTCGGCGAGGAGGAGATCGCCCGGCTGCCGGTGTGGCGCGGGGCGGTCGCGGCGCGCCTCGGCGACTTCTTCGCCGTCGCCGGCGGGCGCGCGGGGCGCGTACGCGTCGAGGGCGCGTCGGCGCACCTCGACGGGCTGGGCGCGGACGCGGCCGGGGGCGAGCTCCTCGTGGACGGCGACGCCGGGCGCCGCACCGCGGCGGGGATGACCGCCGGCACCGTGGACGTGCGCGGGAGCGTCGGCGACGACGCGGGCGTCGCGATGGGCGGGGGCACGCTGCGCGTGAGCGGCCGCGCCGGCGACCGACTCGGCGCCGCGTCCGCCGGCGCGTCGCGGGGGATGACGGGGGGAGAGATCGTGATCGCCGGCTCGGCGGGATCGGAGGCCGGCGCGCGGGCGCGGCGCGGGCTCGTGGTCGTCGCCGGCGACGCCGGCGCGCGAGGGGCGCGCGACATGATCGCCGGCACGCTCGTCGTGCTCGGCCGGGCCGGCGCCGGGACCGGCGTCGGGAGCAAGCGCGGGAGCGTCGTCGCCGTCGGCGGGGTGGAGGTGCCGGTCACCTACCAGTACGCGTGCACGTACCAGCCGCCGCACGTGCGCCTCATGTTCACCTACCTCCGGCGGCGGTACGGTCTCGACGTCGCGGCGCGGGCGGCCGTCGGGCGCTACCGCCGCTACTGCGGAGACGCCGGCGATCCGGGCAAAGGGGAGATCCTCGAGTGGGTACCGGAGTGAGCGACCCGGCCGCGGCCGGTCTCGGACTGAACGAGCGCGCGTGGGCGATCGCCGACCGGGTGGTCGAGCGCGCGGCGGAGCTGCGCGTGGCGGTGCGCACGCTGGAGTCGGGGACGCGCGTCATCGACGCCGGCGTCGAGGCGCCGGGCGGGCTCGAGGCCGGCCTCGCGCTCGCCGACATGTGCATGGGCGGGCTCGGCCACGTGGGCTACGCCCCGCTGTCGATCGACGGCGAGACGTGGCCCGGCGTGCAGGTCTGGACCGACCACCCCGCCGAGTCGTGCATGGCGTCGCAGTACGCGGGGTGGGCGATCCAGGCGGGCGACTACTTCGCGATGGGCTCGGGCCCGCTGCGGGCGCACGCCCGCGTCGAGCGCGAGCTGTTCGCGAAGCTCGGCTACGCGGAGCGGGCCACGCGCGGCGTGCTCGTGCTCGAGGGGCGCGAGCTCCCGGGCGACGCGGTGGCCAGGTGGGTGGCCGAGAAGGCGAAGCTCCCCGCCGAGCGGCTCACCGTCGCCGTCGCGCCGACGGCGAGCCTGGCCGGCGGGACGCAGATCGTCGCCCGGGTGCTCGAGACGGGGCTGCACAAGATGGACACGCTCGGCTTCGACGTGCGGCGCGTGGTGAGCGGCGTCGGCACCGCCCCGCTGCCGCCCGTGGCGAAGAGCGACATCCGCGCGATCGGGCGCACCAACGACTGCATCCTGTACGGCGGGCAGGCGCGCTTCAGCGTGCGGGCGGAGGACGACGAGCTGCGCGAGCTCGCGGCGAAGCTCCCCGCCTCCGCGTCCCCCGACTACGGGACGCCCTTCTACGACACCTTCAAGCGCTACGGCGGGGACTTCTACAAGATCGACCCGCTCCTCTTCAGCCCCGCCGAGGTGTGGTTGACGAGCGCCACGAGCGGGCGAACGTTCCACGCGGGCCGGCTGGACGCCGCGGTGCTGCGCGCGTCGCTGCTCGAGAGCTGAACGGCGCGCCGGCCGGCGCGGCCACCCTCACCCAGCGGAGCACACCATGCCACAGACGCCGCGCGCAGCCGTCGTCGTCCTCTACAAGCAGCCGACCGACACGGCGGCCTTCGAGCGCTACTACGACGCGACCCACGTGCCGCTCGTCGAGAAGCACCGCCGCGAGCTCGGCATCTCCGACGTCGAGCTCACGAAGCTCAGCTCGATCGACGGCACGGCCCCCCCCTTCTACCGCAAGGCGGAGCTCTGGTTCGACTCCGAGGAGGCGATGCGGCGCGCGCTGGCGATGCCGGCGTTCGCCACGCTCGCCGACGACCTGCCGCGCTTCGCGACCGGCGGCGTGACCGTGCTCACCAGCGTGGAGACGAACGCGTGACCGGCGGGCCACTTCCGCGACGAGACGGATGCGCGTCGCGGTCCTGAGCGCGCGCACCGGCTGGCACACCGACGAGCTCCGCCGCGCGCTCGCCGCGCGCGGCCACGACGGGCGCGTGGTGCCGTACGAGGCGCTGGTGGCGCGGCTCGGGGCGGCGCGCGGCGGAGGGCGCCCCGCCCGCGGGCTCGCGTCGGAGGGCGAGGAGCTGCTCGACGCCGACGTCGTGCTCGCGCGCATCATCCCCAACGGGTCGCTCGAGCAGATCATCTACCGCGTGGACGCGCTGCACTGGCTCGAGGAGCGGGGCGTGCCGGTCGTCAACTCCCCGCGCGCGATCGAGCGGTGCGTGGACAAGTTCTACACCTCGGCGCTGCTCCAGGAGGCGGGGCTGGCGACGCCGGAGACGATCGTCTGCGAGCGCCCGGAGGACGCGGCCGAGGCGTTCCGCGCGATGGGCGACGTGGTGGTCAAGCCGCTCTTCGGCTCGATGGGGCTCGGGATGGTACGCGTCAGCGACCCCGACACCGCGTTCCGCGTGTTCCGGGCGCTCGAGGCGATCCGCTCCGTCTACTATCTCCAGCGCGCCGTGCCGCACGACGGGTGCGACGTGCGCGCCTTCGTCGTCGGCGGGCGGGTGCTCGGCGCGATCGAGCGGCGGGCGGTGGACGGCGGGTGGCGCACGAACGTCTCCCGCGGCGGCGCGGCGCGGGCCGTCGCCCTGCCGGCGGCGTGCGAGGAGCTCGCCGTGCGGGCGGCGCGCGCCGTGGGCGCCGACTACGCCGGCGTCGACCTGCTGCCGGCGAGCGACGGCACGGTGTACGTGCTCGAGGTGAACGGCATTCCCGGGTGGAGCGGCCTGCAGGAAGCGACCGGGGTGGACGTCGCGGGCGCGATCGTGGACCAGGCGCTCGCCCGCCGTCCGGGCGGCGGCGCCGTCGGCCCAACGGGGACTCCCAGGGGGACGGAGCGCGCGGCCGCCCCCGAGTCGCGCCCGTGACGGCGCCGCCGCCGGGGCTCGCCGGGGCGGGAGACGCCGAGCGCCCGCGTGCCGGCGTCTCCCGCCCCGGCGGCGGGCTGCTCGAGGCGGAGGACGTCGGCGTCGCGGCGCAGCTCGCCTGCCTGCTCGAGGCGAGCGCCCCCAAGCCGGGCAACGTGTCGCCCGGTCGTCACTTCCGCGACGCGCGGTACGAGGAGTTCCTCGCCAGCGCCGCCGCGGTCGGACCGGCGATGAGCGGGGCCGGAGGGCGGCCGCTGGGCGAGACCGTGCGGCTCGCGGTCGAGACGACGGCGCGCTGGACGCGCTCGAACACGAACCTCGGCATCGTGCTCCTGCTCGCCCCTCTCGCCCGCGCCGCCCTGACGAGCGGGCGCGGCGGGCCGTGGCCGCGCGCCGAGCTGCGCGCGACGGTGCGGGCGGTGCTCGACGGGACGACGGTCGGCGACGCGCGCGACGTCTACGCGGCGATCCGGCTCGCCGCGCCGGGCGGGCTCGGGCGCGCCGAGGCGCAGGACGTGGCCACCGAGCCGACGGTGACGCTCGCCGAGGCGATGCGTCTCGCCGCCGACCGCGACGGCGTCGCGCGCGAGTACGCCACCGCCTTCGCCACCACGTTCGAGCTGGCCGCGCCGGCGCTCGAGCGCGCGCTCGGCGACGGGCTCCCCTGGGACGACGCGGTCGTGGAACTGTACCTCACGCTGCTCGCCGCCGCCCCCGACACCCACGTCGCGCGGCGCGCCGGGCCGGCGCTGGCGGGCGAGGTGGCGCGGCGCGCCCGGGCCGCCGTGAAGGCGGGCGGGGTCCGCTCCGCGGCCGGCCGCGTGGCCGTGGCGGAGCTCGACCGGGCGCTCCGCGACGAGCGGAACCGCGCAAATCCCGGCACGACCGCCGACCTGACGGCGGCGGCGGCGTTCGTCGTGCTCCTCGGCGGCGCGTGGCACTCATTTTCCGAGGGAGGCGGGCATGGAGCGGCGCGGTGAGTTCCGCGTATCGGTCACGAAGGATTATCTGGTGTTCGCGTCGGCGCACTTCATCACGTTCGCCGGACACCGGTGCGAGTCCCTGCACGGGCACAATTACCGCGTCGGCGTCGTGCTGGAGGGCACGCTCGACGAGGAGAGCTGGTACGTGTACGACTTCGTATCACTGAAGAGGATCATGCGACGGCTGTGCGACGAGATCGACCACAAGGTGCTCCTCCCGCTGGAGAACCCCCGTCTCCAGATCGGCGAGCGCGATGACTCGATCACGGTCGCCTACGACGGCAGGCCGCGCTATCTGTTTCCGAAGGGAGACTGCGCGCTGCTGCCGATCCCCAACACGACGGTGGAGATGCTCGCCGAGCTCCTCGCCGGCCGGCTGCACGCCGCGCTGGAACAGACGAGTGGCGCCCGGGCGTTGAGGACGATCGAGATCGAGGTCGAGGAGAACTTCGGCCAGTCCGCGGTGTATCGCGTCGCATTCACGGCATTCACGTGATGCGTGGAGGAGATCGCGCGCGGTGCGCGGTCTGAATGGATCGAGTGAAGGGAGAGTTAGGATATTGCAGGGATCGAAATGGGGGCGGCTCGCGCCGCTCGTGGTGGGGTCTGCGCTGGCGGCAGCCCCCCTCGTCGGTGCGACCGAGCGGCCGGCAACGCCGCCGGCCGGGGAGCCGGCGGTCGTGATCACGGATAGCGTTCGCGCGGAGATGGACTCGATCTTCCGCCAGAGCACCGAGCACTGGAACGAGCTGGCCGGGGAGAGCCAGATCGCGCAGATGATCGGAACGGGCAAGCCGACGCAGCTCGAGTACATGGGCTGCCTGCACGGCCGCGCTGCGGGCGACACGGTGTGGGTGTACCGCACCTCGCCCGCCCGGGGAATGAAGCGCTTCCAGTTCGCCGTCACGGGCAGCTGTGACCACGTCCCCGACCTCGTGGGCACGTGGCACACGCACCCCTACCGGGCCGCGCTCGACGGACGCGCCCTCAAGGAGCGCGAACTGTCGGGCAAGGACCTCGGCACCTTCTCGTCGGGAGCCGACCGCGCGCTCATCGCGGTGTGGGACCTCGACTCGGCGGACGTCGCCGTGCGCACGGTGAACGGCACCGTCCGGCACCCGACCGCGCTCGTCGTCCGCAACGCGCAGCTCCCGTAGCGCGCCTCCGTCACCTTCGCACTGGACGGCGGGGCGCCTCGATCGAGGCGCCCCGCTCGTTCATCCCACCACCGCATGAGCGCGCGCGGCCTCGCCCTCCTCCTCCCGGCACTCCTCGCGAGCGTCGGCGCGAGCGTGGGCGCGGCCGTCGGGGGTGGTCGCGAGCCGGGCGGCCGGGGCGCGCCGGTCCCGAGCGACGGCGTGGACACGGCGTTCCTGCGCGACGTCGCCCGCGACCTGGCGAGCGACGCCTTCGCGGGGCGCCGGACCGGCACGGCGGGCGGGCGGCGGGCGGCGGACTACATCGTGGAGCGGTGCCGCGGAATGGGGCTGCTCCCCCTCCCCGCCCCGTCGTACCGTCAGCCGGTGCCGCTCACGGAGCGGTCCATCGACAGCGCGGGCACGACGGTGCGCATTACCGGGCCGGGCGTGGACACGACGTTCGCGTACTTCGCCGACTTCGTTCCCGACGTCGGCACGGCGGCGACGCTGCGGGGCTTCGAGGGGGAGCTGGTGTACGTCGGGCGCGCGGTCGACGTGGTCGCCACGCCGGACCTGCTCCCCCCGCTCGGCGGGGCGGTGGTGCTGCTGCGCGGCGAGCTCGGGGCGGCCGTGGGCGCGGCGGACACGCTGCGGGCCCGCGGCGCGCGCGGCGTGCTCGAGGTGGTGGCGGACCCGCACCGCTACCGCCTGTACCGGAAGACGCGCGGGCCGACGCGTCTCCACCTCGCCGACGGCGACGTCGCGTCGTCGTTCATCCCCTCGCTCCCCGCCGTGATCACGGGTCCCCGGATGACGGTCACGCTCTACACCGGGCTCACCGGCGTGAGCGCCGGCTCGTGGAACGACGCGCTGATCAACGGCCTGGCGAGCGGCCTGCCGCGGCCGCGCGTGCTCCACGGCTGGCGGGCCTCGGTGCGCTTCGCGGGCGACAGCCGCCCGATGCACGCCGACAACGTCGCCTGCCTGCTGCCGGGACGGGACTCGCTTGCGCGCGACTCGGCGATCGTGCTCGCCGCGCACTACGACCACCTCGGCGTCGGCGTCCCGGACGAGCGCGGCGACTCGATCTACAACGGCTTCGCCGACAACGCCGTGGGGGTGGCGATGGCGCTCGCGATCGCGCGCTCGCTCACCCCGGCGAGCGGCGGCGCGGCCGCGACGCCGCGGCACAGCCTGGTGCTCCTCTTTTCCGTGGGCGAGGAGCAGGGACTCCTGGGGGCGGACTGGTTCGTCGCCCACCCCTCCTGGCCCCTGTCGCGGATCACCGGCGTCGTGAACCTCGACGCCAACGCGCCCGCGGGACGCCCGCGGTCGTGGCGCGTCGCCGGCGACGAGGATGCGCCGCTCACCGCGCTCGTCGAGGCGGAGGCGCGGCGCCACGGGTGGGAGGCGACGCCCGCGCCCGCCTCGCCGGCCTCCGACTACTACGCCTTCCTCCGGCGCGGCGTCCCCTCGGTGTTCTTCGTGCCGAGCGGCGGGTCGTACGAGGGGGTGAGCCTGCTCGCGTCCGACAGCATGCGCGCGTCGATGAGCGACCGGTATCACCAGCCGGACGACGAATGGACGCCGGACTTTCCCTTCGCGGGGATCGAGCGCTACGCGGACTTCACGCGTGACGTGGTGCGGGCGATGGACGAGGGCGCGGAGCGATAGCGGCACCAGTGCGGGCGCCGGCGTCAGTGCTCTCCCCTCGTCGCGCCCCGTCCCGCCCCCGTCTCCAGCGGCAGCTCCGGGTGCGCCGCCCACTCGGTCCACGAGCCGTCGTAGACGCGCACCTTCGGGTAGCCGAGCAGGTGGCGGAGCGTGAAGTAGACGTGGCTCGACTCCAGCCCGCCGTTGCAGTACGCGATCACGTCCCTGTCCGGCGTGATCCCCTGCGCGGCGTAGCTCGCGCGCAGCTCCGCCAGCGGCCGCCAGACGCGTGCGAACCCGCCCGCGCTCAGGTCCGTCTCCCAGTGGTGGTTCACTGCGCCGGGGATGTGGCCGCGGCGCATCTGCGCGCCGGCCTCCCCGCGGTACTGCTCCGGCACGCGCGCGTCGACGAGCACGACGCCGGGCGCGCCGACCGCCCGGCGCACGTCGTCGAGCGTCGCGCGCTCGGGGGCGAAGGCGCGGCCGCTCCACGACGCCGCCGGCGCGCTCGGGTAGGCGCGCGTCGTCGGGCGTCCCTCGAGCTCCCACTTCCCGAAGCCGCCGTCGAGCACGAATACGGCCGGGTGGCCGAGGCCGGCGAGGATCGACGCCACGTAGGTCGCGTCGATGTTGCGCGACTCGCCCGAGGCGTAGATCGCCACCGGGCGGTCGGGGCGCACGCCGAGTCGCGAGAAGAGCGTCGCGTAGCTCGACGCCGGCAGCAGCAGGTTGGGCACCCCCCCGTCGCTCGAGCGGAGCGACTCGCTGTTCAGGTAGACGGCGCCCGGGAGGTGCGAGCGGAGGTAGAGCGTCACGTCGGGGCGCACGTCGAGCACGGCGATCGGCGCGCCGGGTGCCGCGAGGAGGCGGGCGAGACTGTCGGTGGCGATCGTCGAGGCGTGGCCGGCGGCGCCGTGCGCGGCCGCGCCGTCGCCGGGGGCGCCGAGGCGCATCGCCTCGCGCTCCGCCTCGAGGTAGACGCGCACCGCGTTGCGCTGCTCGCGCGACGCGCGCGACACCGGGCGGTCGGGGTCCACGGGACGCATCCCGGCAAGCACGCGGCTCATCGGCTGGCCGCGGGCGACGGCGGCCCGCACGGCCGCTCGCAGCGAGTCCACGTAGTGCCGCGTCGCGGCGACGAGCGCGCGCGGCTCGGCGGGAATGCGGCCGTGGCCGGGCACGACCACGCGCGGGTCGAGCGAGTCGATCGCCGCCAGCGCGCGCAGGAGCACCGCCGAGTTGCCGTCGACGAGCATCGTCACGCCGTCCTCCACCAGGAGGTCGCCGGCGAAGAGGACGCGCGCGTCGGGGAGCCAGACCTCGAGGTCGCCGGGCGTGTGCGCGGGGCCGGGGTGCGAGACGACGATCGTTCGCCCGCCGATGCGGAGCGTGGTGTCGCGCGTGACGGGAACGTCGGGGACGTCCGCCCAGCGGAAGCCGCGCATCTCGCGGGCGCCGACGACGCGCGTCCACGCCGCCACCGCGTCCTCGTCGCCGGGCGCCGTGGCGAGGCTGCCGCGCTCCGGGTGCGCGATCACGCGTGCGCCCGCGCGCCGCAGCGCGACGGCGCCGAAGTGGTGGTCGGGGTGGTGGTGAGTCAGGATGAGCCAGCGGATCGGCCGCGCGGTCGCGGCGCGCACGGTGCGGACGAGGCGCTCCCCCTGGAGCGGGCTCCCCAGCGCGTCGATCACCACGACGCCGTCGTCGGTGACCACGAAGCCCGCGTTCGGGCGCCCCTCCGAGCCGCGCCCGCTGTCGCCCGGGACCACGTACACGCCGGGCGCGAGCCGGCGCGCCGCGTACGGGGCGACGGGGTCGGCGTCGCTCGCCGCGCGCCGCGCGGCCGCCGCGCCCGGCACGACGAGGAGCGCCGCGGCGAGGATGGCGCCGGGAACGGGGAGACGCACCGCCGCGCGCCTACGCCGCGACGGTGACCGGCACCGACTCGGTGTAGACGCCACCGCGGTTGTCGGTCCAGGTGATCGTCAGCGGCGCGGCGCGCGTGACGCGGAGCGGGAAGGTGACGAACGGGTCGCGGCTGATCCCCGACGTCCACTGGAAGCGCGCGACGCGCTCGTCGCCGTACGTCACCACCACGTCCCTGATGAAGTACGCGGGGATCGGCTCGCCGGCGGCGGTGCGGAAGAAGCCGGTGTCCATGGGGTGTGAGACGAGGGCGCGCACGAAGACGACCTCGCCGGGCGCGCTCGCCGCCGGCACGAGGATCCGCGCCTCGCCGGCCGTGGCCACGGCCGGCGCGAGGTCGGGAACGGCCTGCATCACCCGCACCCGTTGAGCGTGACCCACACCTTCGTCGCGGCCCCCCACAGCTCGCCGCGGCTCGTCTCGGCGATCGCCCGCACGTACGAGGTGCGGCGCATCTTGATGCGCGTGTCGATCGACGCCGCGCCGAGCGCCGGGGTGAGCTCGAACCCGGCGAGATAGATGTCGGGGTTGTGGTCGACGAGGAGGTGGAACGCCTTGACGTAGTCGCCCGGCTCCATGGGCAGCTCGGTCTCGACGAACACCGGCACGGAGCGGCCGTCGGGCGCGTTCTGGGGGACGTCGAGCTGCACGCGCCCCTTCTGGATCGGCCGGTCGCCGAAGTGCTCGCGCACGACCTTCCTGACATCGTCGGTCAGCTCCCAGGGGTCGTCGTCCACGGCGGGCGCGCCGGCGGTCGCCGCCGCGGCGAACGACGCGCCGGGCAGCGCGCGCGCGGCGAGGAGCGCGGCGGCCACCTGCGCAGCCCTCTGCAGGAAGCGCCGGCGCGGGGGCGGGGGGACATGGCTCTCGGGCATCGTCACCTTCGGGACGAGGAAGAGTCGGCGAGCGTTCGGCGCGCGAGACGTGCGCGAGACGTGCGCGACAGGTGCGCGACACAGGAACCCGCGCGCGAGCCGAGCGGTTTCGTCCGTTACCGGCCTTACCTGCCCTGCACGAGGCGCGCCCGTGGAGCGACTAATGCAGGAACTGATGACGCACCTCGAAGACAGGTCCGTGTACGGCAACCCCACCAGTTGCGTTGGCAGGAGGCTCTCGATGACGCACCGATACGCGTACCACCTCACGACGGCGGCGGCCCTGTTGGCCGTGGCCGCTTGCAGCTCACGGGATCGGCGTGCGACGGCGGACTCGACCGGCGCCGCCACGACCCCCTCGGCCACGCCGAGCGGCAGCGCGGGCGCCAGCACCGGGGCGGCCGCGGGGACCATGGGCGGCGCGGCCGGCCAGATGCGCGACACCGGCATGCAGCACAACATGCGC
>JBJMNL010000215.1:0-8031 GCA_045804285.1 Gemmatimonadaceae bacterium | reverse complement strand
TGCTGCGCGGCGGCGGGCGCCGCGGGCGCGGCGGCGAGGATGGCGGCGGCGGCGAGCGGGAGGAGCGTACGCGGCGGGCGCGGCACGGGCATGCCTGACCTCGGGTGGGGGGGGTGAGCGGTCCGGCGACGGACGCGGCTGTTACGCGCGCGGACCGGCCCGCGTTGAGCGGGCGAGGAGCGCGCGGGCTCGCTCGCGCCAGCGAGCCGCGCCAGCGAACCGCGCCCGCCCCGCGTAACTATCTCGCCGCGCACCCAACTCCCGGAGCCACGTGACCCGAATCCGTCCTCTTCGCGCCGCCGCGACGACGACCGCCGTCGCCCTCGCCTCACTCGCCGTTCCCCTCCGCGCGCAGGCGCCCGTCGCCGCCCCCGAGCGCGTCGACTCCGTGCAGTTCCGCGGCATGGAGTGGCGCTCCATCGGGCCGAATCGCGGCGGGCGCTCGATCGCCGTCGCCGGCAGCGCGCGGCGCCCGCTCGAGTACTACTTCGGCGCGACCGGGGGCGGGCTCTGGAAGACGACCGACGGCGGGCAGACGTGGAAGCCGGTCACCGACGGCAAGCTGCGATCGAGCTCCGTCGGCGCCGTGGCGGTGGCCGAGTCGAACCCCGACGTCGTGTACGTCGGCATGGGGGAGACCTGCCTGCGCGGCAACATCATGCAGGGAGACGGGGTCTACCGCTCCACCGACGGCGGCAAGAGCTGGACCCACCTCGGGCTCGACGACACGCAGGCAATCGCCAAGATCCGCGTCGACCCGCGCGACCCCGACGTCGTCTACGTCGCCGCCTTCGGCCACCCCGCCGGCCGCAGCACCGAGCGCGGCGTGTTCAAGAGCGCCGACGGCGGGAAGACGTGGCGCAAGGTGCTCTACCGCGACGACCGGACGGGCGCGATCGACCTGTCGATGGACGCGAAGGACCCGAGCGTCCTCTACGCCGCGCTCTGGGAGGCGTACCGGGTGGACTGGCAGATGTCGAGCGGCGGCCCCGGGAGCGGGATCTTCAAGAGCACCGACGGCGGCGAGCACTGGACGGAGCTGACGCGCAACCCCGGGCTGCCGAAGGGGGTCGTCGGGCGGATCGGCGTCTCCGTGTCACCCGCCGACGGGCGGCGCGTGTACGCGATCGTCGAGGCGGCCGACGGCGGCGTCTACCGCTCCGACGACGCCGGCGCGACGTGGACGCGCACGAACGACGAGCGCAAGCTGCGCCAGCGCGCCTTCTACTACACGCACATCGCGGCCGACCCGCAGCTCAGGGACCGCGTCTACGTCATGAACGTGAGCTTCTTCCGCTCCGACGACGGCGGCGCGAAGTTCGACTCGACGCTCGACGTGCCGCACGGCGACAACCACGACCTGTGGATCGCGCCGAACGACAACCAGCGCATGATCGAGGCGAACGACGGCGGGGGCACGGTGTCGGTGAACGGCGGGAAGTCGTGGACCGCGCAGACCTTCCCGACCGCGCAGCTCTACCACGTCGCGACCACCGCGCACTTCCCCTATCACGTCTGCGGCGCGCAGCAGGACAACAGCACCGCCTGCCTCCCCTCCAACGACTGGGAGAACCTCCGCGGCGCGCGCGCCGATCGCCTCGGCGACTGGATGTACGACGTCGGCGGCGGCGAGTCGGGCTACATCGCCCCCGACCCGAAGAACCCCGACGTCTTCTACGCCGGGAGCCAGGGCGCGCTCCTCACGCGCTACGACCGCTCGAACGGGCAGGTGCGCGACGTCCAGGTCTACCCGCGCTTCTTCTCCGGCGAGCCGGCGAGCGCGCTCCCCGAGCGCTGGCAGTGGACCTACCCGATCGTCTTCTCGCCCAGGGACCCGCGCATCCTCTTCACGTCGTCGCAGCACCTCTGGCGCACCACCGACGAGGGGCAGACGTGGACGCGGATCAGCCCCGACCTCACGCGCGCCGACCCGGCGACGCTCGGCGAGTCCGGCGGCCCGATCACGCACGACATGAACGGCCCCGAGATCTACGGCACCATCTTCACCATCGCCCCCTCGTTCCACGACACGCGGGTGATCTGGACCGGCTCCGACGACGGCGCGGCCCAGCTCACGCGCGACGGCGGGAAGACGTGGACCGACGTCACGCCGCCGGGGCTGCCGCGCCACGCGCGGATCTCGCTCATCGAGGCGTCGCACCACGATCCGGGCGCCGCCTACCTGGCGGCGAAGGCATATCTCCAGGACGACCGCGCGCCCTACCTCTTCCGCACCCACGACTGGGGGAAGACGTGGACGAAGATCGTGGGCGGGATCCGCGCCGACGACTACGTGCACGCCGTGCGCGAGGACCCGGCGCGCCGCGGGCTGCTCTACGCCGGCACGGAGCACGGGATCTACGTGTCGTGGGACGACGGCGCGCACTGGCGCTCGCTCTCGCTCAACCTCCCCGACGTGCAGGTCTCGGACATCGCCGTGGAGCGGAACGACCTCGTGATCGCCACGCACGGCCGCTCGATGTACGTGCTCGACGACGTCGCACCCATCCGGGAGGCGGGCACCGCCGCGACGCCCGCCGCCGCAGCCGGGACCTCCGCGCTCCGGCTCTTCACGCCGCGCGTCGCGACGCGCGGCGTGGACGAGGCGACGATCCAGTACTCCCTCCCGCGCCAGGCCGACAGCGTGCGCGTCGAGATCCTCGACGCCGCGGGGAAGGTGGTCCGCAGCTACGCCGGCGGCGGCTCGCCCAAGGCCGACTCCGCCAAGGCCGACTCCGCCAAGGCCGACTCGCTCGGCGGCGCCGGGGCGAGACCCGCCGCCGCGGCGTCGCGCGACACGGTGCTCTCCCCCACCGGCTGCGAGACGCCGCGGCGCCGCCGCGAGAAGGCGCGGCCCACCGGGCGCGCGGGGCTCAACCGCTTCAGCTGGGACCTCCGCCACGAGGGCGCGACGACGTTCGACTGCATGATCGTCTGGAGCGCCGCCCCCGAGCTCGGCCCGCTCGCCCTCCCCGGCCGCTACTCGGTGCGCCTGACCGCGCTCGGCGCCACGGCCACGCGGCCGCTCACCGTGCGCATGGACCCGCGCCTCCACGGCGTGACCGCCGCCGACCTGCGCGAGCAGCTCGCGCTGGCGACGAAGATCCGCGACCAGGTCTCCGCCGCCAACGGCGCCGTGCTCCGCATCCGGAAGCTGCGGAGCGGGATCGCCGACCGCGTCGCCAGGGCCGGGAGCGGCGCCCCCGACGTCGCGCGCAGCGGCGAGACGGCCGCGCGGAAGCTCGTCGCGATCGAGGAGGAGCTCTATCAGGTGCGGAACCGGAGCGGCCAGGACCCGCTCAACTTCCCGATCCGGCTCAACAACCGGCTCGCCGCGCTCGGCCGCAGCGTCGGCACCGGCGACGCCCGCCCCACGGCCGCGGCGTACGTGGTGTACCGCGAGCTCTCCGCGGAGCTCGCGCGTCAGCTCGCCGCGCTCGACCGGGTCGTCGCCACCGACGTCGCCGACTTCGACCGGGTGGCGGCGTCGCGCGGACTGGCGCCGGTAGGGGCGGCGGTGCGCTGAGCGGGGGAGTCCGGAGCAGGGCGTGAGCCGCCGTCACCGGCCACGGGCCGGGACGGCGGCTCGCGCGCCATCCGTGAACAGCCGGCCGCAATCAGCCGGCCGCGCCGCGCCGGTCTCGACGGTGGTCCGACGAACGGCGGACTGAAGCGACCACGGACGCGAGCGATTGGCGTCGCGTCCAAGGCCGCGCGCGCTTGACAGCCCCACTGGGCGGCACGATCGTGGCGCACCGCGCGTCACGAGGGCGAGACCGCCGCATCGCGCGGCGTCTCGTCGTCCTCCCGCCGAACAGCCGGCCGTGGGCACCGATGCCGGTGATGTGCGCGGTTCCGCGACTGCCTCGCTGTCAGGAACTCGCGGTGGTGCCTGAGTGCGCCCGGGACGGACGCCGCTCGCTCGCGGCCGTCACCCACCGCGCGCCTCGCGTCGGCGTCCGACCGACGCTCCCTCGCCCGAGGCGGCCCCCGCCCGTCCCCCACGATGTCGTCGCCCCCCCCGGAGGTCGCGGGCGAGTCGCGACGGCGCGCCGTCACCCGCCCTCCGCTCATCACCTCCCTCCGGAGGACAGAGCGATGCGTACTCTCGATCCACCCCGCACGGAGCGGCGCTGCGCCGCGCTGGCCTGCACCGCCCTCGCCGCGCTCGCGGCCTGCAGCGACGGCCACGCGGCCGACCCGACCGGGCCGAACGCCTCGACGCGGGCGGCCGTGGTGACGTTCGAGCAGTTGACCCAAGCGCTCAAGGCGGCGCGCAACGAGCCGAACGGCGGCTTCAACCTGGACATGTGGGCGACGGTCGTGGACACCCAGGGGCTCGTGGTCGCCGTCACCTTCACGGGGGCGCACACGGGAGACCAGTGGTACAACGCCCGGGTGCTCTCGGCCCAGAAGGCGAACACCGCCATGGGCTTCAGCCTCCCCGCCCTCGCGCTTTCGACGGCCAACCTGTACGCGCCCGCGCAGCCGGGCGGCACCCTCTTCGGGGTGCAGGAGAGCAACCCTGTTAACCACGACGTCGCCTACCGCGGCGAGTACAATGATTTCGGCACCGCGCAGGACCCCATGATCGGCGGGCGTATCGGCGGGGTCAACGTCTTCGGCGGGGGCCTGGCGCTGTACAACAGCCAGGGTGTGCTAATCGGCGCCGTCGGCGTCAGCGGCGACGCCTCGTGCGCCGACCACAACATCTCCTGGAAGGTGCGCCACCGGCTCAAGCTGGACTTCGTGCCGGCCGGCGTGAGCCCGACGAAGGACGACAACATCATCTACGACATCGATCCCGCCACCGGGAAGAGCGCCAGCGGCTTCGGCCACCCGGAGTGCTCTCCGGCAGCGACGGCGATCAGCGTCGACCTGCCGAACACGAACCCGATCTCGAAGCGCTCGACGACGGTCGCCTCTCACTAGCGACCACGAAAGCTACCACGAAGGCTCGGGCCCGCCGCTTCCACCGCGCGGGAACGGCGGGTCCGAGCGCCGCGCGCGGCGCGCGCGGCGCGACTTGCGGGATCCGCGACGGCCCTCTACGAATACGATCGGAACGCCGCCCCCCACCAACCCGCGCGCCGTGAACACGCCGCTGACTCGCCGAGAGCTGCTCAGGAGCGCCGCCGCGGTCGCGGCGGCGCTCACCCTCCCCGCCCCTCTCGCCGCCGCCGCGAGGCGAGCGAGCGCGCGCTCGGGAGACGCCGACCGGGCGCGGCTCGCCGCGTGGACGGCCGCGCTCCGCGCCGAGGGGCTCGCTCGAGGCGCGCCGCCGCTCGGGCGCGCCGCCGTGCGGGTCGGCGAGCTGGCCGTCGGCACTCCGTACGAGGCATTCGCGCTCGAGGCGTACCTTCGCGCCGGCGGCAGCCCGTCGCGTACCGAGCCGCTCACGCTCTCGCTCACCCACTTCGACTGCGTCTCGCTGGTGGAGAGCTGTCTCGCCGTGGCGCGGGCGGCGGACGGCGCGCGCGCGCCCTCGTGGGAGCGGTTCGCGCGCGAGGTCGAGCGCATGCGCTACCGTGGCGGCGAGCGGCGCGGGTACACGTCGCGGCTGCACTACTTCAGCGAGTGGATCTCCGACGGCGAGCGGCGCGGGCTGGTCCGCGACCTGGGCGCGGAGCTCGGCGGGGTCGAGGACGCGCGCCCGCTCCGCTTCATGACCGAGCACCGCGGCAGCTACCCTGGCCTCGCATCCGACGCCACGTTCCGGGAGATCGGGGAGATCGAGCGCCGCCTCGACGGCCGCGCGCGCCACATGATCCCCGCCGATCGCATTTCCGCGGTCGCCGACCGCATCGAGACGGGGGACGTGCTCGGCTTCGCCACGGCGATCCCCGGGCTGGACGTCACCCATTCCGCCCTCGCCCATCGGGACCCGGACGGCGTCCTCAGGGTGCTGCACGCCCCGCTCTCCGGCGGCGCGGTGGAGGTCAGCCGCGCGCCCCTGCCCGAGTACGTCGCCGCGATTCGCCGCTCCACCGGCATCCTCATCGCGCGGCCGCTGCGGGGGTAGTCGCGCGGCCCCGGAGGTACGGCAGCCCGGTGTCCAGCGCCGCCAGGAGCGCCGGCTCCTCGCGGAGCGTCGCGAGCGGCCGGGGCGGTGGCGGGTCCGTCACGCGCTCCGCCAGCGGCCGCTCGAACCACGCCACGTCGTGCCACGCGCCCGCCTTGTAGCCCACGCCGCGGTAGACCCCGACCTGCGTGAAGCCCACCGACGTGTGCAGCCCGACGCTCGCCGGGTTCGGGAGCGTGACGCCCGCGTACGCGTTCCGGAAGCCCTGGAGCACGAGCAGCGCGAAGAGCGATTCGTAGAGCGCGCGGCCGACCCCGCTCCGGTGCGCGCCGGCGTGGACGTACGCGGACACCTCGACCGACCACTGGTAGGCGGGGCGGTCGCGGTGCGGGCTCGCGTAGGCGTAGCCGACCACGGCGCCGTCGCGCTCGCAGACGAGCCACGGCGTCCGGGCGACGAGCGCCGCGACCCGCCGCGCCATCTCCGCCCCGTCCGGCGCGTCGAGCTCGAACGAGGTGGCGCGCTCGGTGACGGCCGGTGCGTAGATCGCCGCGAGCGAGGGGCCGTCGGCGGTGGTGGCGAGGCGAATCACGCCAGTCATTGTCGGATGCCTGTGCTGCGTGACGCTGGAGCGCGGGCCGCGCGGCGCTTCCTGTCGCGGCTCGGGCGAACGCGGGGCGACGACGCGCCCGCGTGCGAACGATAGGGCGGCGGGGCGCGGCTCACCAGGGCGCACACGGGCGCATGGGGCTCGTCGCGGCACCGCGGCCGAAACGGCTCGGACCTGCCGGAACCGCGATGCGGGCTCCGGCAGGTCCGAGGGGGTGTCAAGAAATTCACGCCCAGGCGGTCAGGTCACTTCACCGGCCCGACGCCCGAGAATCACCGTCCAGGCTTCACCCGCACTCCGAGAACCCGCACACGTGGCACTTGACGCACCCCTCCGCGAACTCGAGCTGTGAGCCGCAGTCCGGGCACGTGCCCATGAACGCCTCGTTCGACACGTAGCCGAAGTCCATCTGCGCCTGCGCGCCGTTCGTGATCGTCGGCGCCGGTGCCACGACCTGCTCCCGCGCCGGCACGACCGGCGTTCCGAGTGCCGGCGTCTGGCCCAGCAGGTCCGTCTGCACCCCCTGCTTGTCCCTCCACCACTCCTCGAGCGCGATGCCGATCGCGTCCGGCACCGAGAGCACCTTGTTCGGCCCGAGCCCCACCGCGCGGTCGGAGCTGATGCCGCGGAGCTGGCGGTGGATCTCCATCATCGGGATCCCGGAGCGCAGCGCGAGCGAGATGAGCCGCCCCATCGCCTCCGCGTCCGCCATCGCCGAGCCGCCGGCCTTGCCGAGGTTGAGGAACACCTCGAACGGCTGCGACTTGTCGTCCTCGGTGATGTTCACGAACATCGTCCCGAGCGGCGTCTCCTTGCGGATCGTCGTGCCGCGCAGCTTGTCGGGGCGCGCGCGCTTGGCGCGCCGCTGGAGGTTCTCCGCCTCGGCGTCGAAGAGCTGCTTCTTGGTGCGCTCGAGCTCCGCGCGCAGCTCGGCGATCGTCCCCTGCAGCTCGCCGATCTCGCGCTTCGACTCCGGCGCCGCCGCGGCGGCGGCGCCGCCCTTCTCGCGCTCCGCCTTCGCCTTCTCCGTCGCCCCCGTCGAGAGCACCTGCCCGTCGCGCGAGCCGTCGCGGTACACCGTCACGCCCTTCGCCTTCAGGTCGTAGGCGAGCGCGTAGATCGCGCGCACGTCCTCGACCGTCGCCGTGTGGGCGAAGTTCGTCGTCTTCGAGATCGCCGAGTCGCAGTGCTGCTGGAAGGCGGCCTGCATGCGCATGTGCCACTCGGGCTTGATCGCGTTCGCCGTCACGAACACGCGCTGCCACCTCGCCGGCACCTCGGGGAAGTTGATGTGCCCCTCCTTCGCGATCCGCTCCATCAGCGCGTCGGAGTACCACCCCTCCTTCCGGGCGATGGCGACGAAATCCTCGTTGACGTCGGGCATCATCACGCCGGCCTG
>JBJMNL010000214.1:0-6280 GCA_045804285.1 Gemmatimonadaceae bacterium | reverse complement strand
GCGGCCGCGCAGGCGCCGTGGGGGAACGGGGCGTGGTCGAGCGCCGACGGCCACGGCGTGGGGATCGAGGCGTGGCACCAGCACGCGCCCGATGGCGTCAACGAGGGCAACGTCTACGTCGGCCGGCTCGACGCGAAGCTCTTCCCGCGCACGAACGCCTACCCGGAGCAGCTTCACCTGGTGGGCTTCGCGGACCCGCAGAAGGGGGACTACCGGCTCGTACGGGGGAGTCGCGTCCTCGGCACCGCGCCCGGGGGCACCGACCCGGGCGTGAACTACGCGGCGCTCGAGCGCGCCACGCGCGGCGTCGCGGCCGGCGGCGTGGGCCGCGCGGGCACCGCGGCCGCGAAGTGAAGCGCGGCGCGCGCGATCAGGCGCCGCCCGGAGAGCCCGCGGCGTCGGGGCGCCGGAACACGAACTCGTTGCACCCCATGCTCCCGCCGGCCGTCTTCATCTTCACGAGCTCGAAGCCGCGGTCGCGGTAGAAGTCGAAGATCGCCTCGGGCTTGGCGTACTCGAACGGGTAGCCGCCGAGCCAGTCGACCCAGTCGTGCATGACGGACATGCCGCGCCCGCTCCTGTAGCTCCGGTAGCGGGCGACGGGGTTCCGCCGCCAGACGACGTCGGCGGCGAGGTCGCGGAGCACCCACGCGGGGATGAACGTCGCCGAGACGAGCGACCTGGCGAGCGACCCGGAGTTGTAGAAGCGCTTGATGCGCGCCCACCGCCCCGACCAGCTCCCCTGATCGTTGTAGATCGCGACGAACAGTTTCCCACCCGGCGCGACGGAGTCGACGACGTTCTCGAGCGCCTGCCACATCGCCCCCGTGTGGTGCAGCACCCCCCACGAGTACACGACGTCGAAGGCGCCAAGAGAGCGCAGGTACGCGGCATCGAGCGCCGACCCCTGCTCCACGGTCCAGCCGGCGTCGTCGTCGCCGACGTAACGGCGGCGCAGCTCGCGCGTACAGGCGACCGACGACGCATCGTAGTCCACGGAGTGCACCTCGGCGCCGAGCCGGCGCGCGGCCAGGCTCGAGAGCCCGCTCCCCGAGCCGAGGTCGAGGAAGCGGCAGCCGCGCAGGTGCTCGACCCCGAGCATCGCCCTGATCGCCCGCTCGGCGGCGGCGATGCGCTCGTCGTCGAGCACGCTGAGGAAGCGGCGCCAGTTCTCGCCGAACTCGAAGCGCACTTCCGCCCCGTCCTCGCGCGAGCGTGGGGCCCGTACGACTGCTTCGTCCACGCGCTGGTCCACAGTCCAGCTCCGGCAACGTGGTCTCGTTCAGCTCGCATCACGCACCGCGCGGCGCCGCGCGGTGCTCGTGCATGGGCGCGGCTGACAGCCCCGGCAAGAACGTCGTGACCGCGACGGTCGCAACAAGCGTGCGCTCGCGCCATGCGCGCTCGCCGGCTCGTCACGGCCCCGGTCGCTAGCCTCCCGTCGCGCGCGGCATCACGCGCGCCACCTCCGAGATCAGCCGGGCGGCCGTCGCCTGGGCGAGCGCGTCGGCGGTCTCCACCGGCCGCGGATCGGCGGGCGTGGGGGGCGCGAGCGGGACGACGATCCGGACGAGCGCCTCCTCGGTGCGCCCGCGCAGCGCCGCGTCGCGCAGCAGGTTCCACTTCACCCGGTACTCGTTCGCCTCGACCCGCCCGCGCCCCTGGTACCAGTAGTACACCAGCGCCCGCGACGTGCCGTTGGCGAGGAGGTAGCGGTTGATGCTGAACGGCGCCGTGCCGCCGTCGACGGGCGCGCTCACGGTGCGCGCGCCGCCCTCGAGCGCCTCCCACCCCGCGCCGGGGAGGCAGTTGCGCGGCGAGTGGATGGTCTTCCCCTGCACCTGGTAGTCGTAGTAGCCGACGTAGACGCTGAACACGTCCGCCGAGTCGCGCCGGAAGACGCGCATGACGTAATCCGACATCCCGGCGACGCGCCGCTCCTCGTCGCCGATGGTCAGGTCGGCGGCGCGGTAGCCCAACAGCTCGGTGGGGAGCGAGGCGAGCGGCGCGGCCGGCGGCACGCGCTGCTGGCCGCGCGCACCCCAGACGAGCGCGCAGCCAAGCGCGAGGAGCGCGGCGGGGAGATAGCGGCGCACCGCCAGCAGGCGCCGCGTCGCGACGCGGGCGGCGCCTGCGGTCCCGGCCGCGCCGGCCGGAAGGGCGGCGGTGAGCTCAGTCATGGTCGTCCACCGTCGCGACGAGTGGGGCGGCGTCGGCCGCGGCCCCGCGACGCCCGCGACCGCCGACGCGCCGCTCGACGAATGCGAGCAGCCAGGCGAGCGCGCCGAGGATGGCGAAGGCGACGAGGAAGAGCGACCACCCCTCGGTCGTGTGCATGAATCCTTCGCCGAGCGACGGGCTCACGAAGTACACGAGGAATCCGGTGAGGAAGACGCGCACGCCGTTGACCAGGATCGCCACCGGCACCGCGATCGCGAGCAGGACGAGGCGGCTCGCCGGGTGGCGGAGCGCCATGCCGCCGAGGAGGACGGCGAGGCTGAGGAGCGCGGTGAGCGAGCGCAGCCCGCTGCACGCCTCGGCGACGAACAGGTCGTGGCCGTTCGGGAGGCGGATCACGTTGCCCGCGAGGAGCACCGGGACGTGGCGCGCCTCGAGGAGCGCGGCCCCCATGCGCGAGGCCATGAACTGGAGCGGGAGCGCGACCGCGCTCAGCACGACCTCGGGGAGCGGCACGGAGAGCACGAGGAGCGCGAGCGAGAGCCACCAGGCGCGAAGCTGCCGAAAGCCGAAGGCGTACACGACGAGCGCGGCCGCCGCGAGGATCAGCGACATGCGCATCGTGAAGATCTCGGCGGCGAGCCCCGACAGATAGCGCACCAGGACGGCGGCGGCGAGAAGCGCGGCGCCGGCGACGACGTTCGGGCGCGCCTCGGGGCGGATGCCGGCGCGCCAGGCGAGCCAGACGGCGAGCGGCGCGAGGAGGAGCCCGTGCCCCGCCTCGGGGTTGTTCCACCAGTCGCGCGCCAGGAGGGCGGCCGGGCGGGCGAAGAGCAGCGCGAACAGCGCCGCGGTCAGGGCGAGCGGAAGCCACCCGTCGAAGGGCGCGGGGCGCGCGGGGCGGTGGATCGGTGGTAGGGCGGCGGAAGCCATCAGCGGGGAGCGGCGGGAACGGAAAGGAAGTGGGTGGCCGGCGCCCGATTCGCGAGCGAGCGCCGGGCCGACTCGGCCTTCATCACGCGACGTGCCAGGCGGAACGCCACGGACGGGGCCGGCGAGGGCTCCCCGACACGCCGGTCAACCGGCGGCGGGGCAACACGTTGGGATCGCGACCGTGCTCCGCGGCATCGTCCGGCCCCGTGCCGGGAAGGGCGCGACGTGCGTGCGTACCACAGATGTCGCCGAGCACACCACAACGTTAGGCGCTTGCGGAGCCTCTCAAGCCCCGGTTCGGTGATCCACGACACCAAACATATGTGGCAAACCGACATCTAGTCCAGGAATTGTTTGCAAAATGCGAGCGAACGTTATGCAGACTCTGGCGCAAGTTGCCAAGCAGGGTTATCAATTCCCGGCAAATTGCAAGTAGTTGGATTTCGTGCTCACCTCCTCGTGACCCGTGGCCGGTGAGCCGCGTCAACCTCACGATGGCGGCTACCTCCACATCGAGAGGGCCAAGCGGCGCCGACGATGGCGCCACGGCAATAGCAGGTCTCATGGGACCTGAAGGGCACCAACCGCACGAAACGCAACAAACAAACTGAACGGCAGGATCGCCAACCCCCTCCGTCGGGGGACGGTGACAAAGGCAAACCCGGCGAAAGCCGGCGACGCAAAGCTACGAGGCTAAAGCCTCCCTCCACGGACGCGAGGGGCGCCACGCCAGTCGAGCCGCCGAACGAACCCGAGGAGGGGTTTCATGCGTCCATCCCCGTCGATGGCGAGGGCGGCTATTGCCGCCGGCGTTCTGGCGACCGCGGCGGCCTGTCAGGCCGACCGTTCCACCACGTCACCGGAGCTCGAGTCGGCGAAGGTGGCCAGCTCGGGGTCCTGGTCGGGAGCCGAGCTGCGGCTCACGCCCGACGTCGATACCGTTCAGGTAGGTGAGACCGCGCAGCTGTCCGTGAGTCTGTCCGGCGGCCGCGGTGCCCAGCAGAACGACGCGAGCTTCAGCTCGCTCGACGAGCGCATCGCCACGGTCAGCCCGGCGGGCGTCGTCACCGGCCGCGCCGGCGGCACCGTCCAGATCGTGGCGCGCCTCAAGCGCATCGCCGACACAGCGACCGTCGTCGTAGCCGCTCCAGTCGCGGCCGTCGCGGTCGCGCCCGATTCCGGCACGATCACCATCGGCCAGACCGCCACGCTCAAGGCCACCGCGACCGACGCGCTCGGCAACGCGCTGAACGACGTCGCCCCGACGTGGGAGAGCAGCGATTCCGCGGTCGCCAGCGTTTCTACCGAGGGCGTGGTGACGGCGCGCGGCACGGGTGAGGCCGTGATCACGGCCAGCATCAGCGGGAAGAACGCGTCGGCGCGCATCCGCACGGCGAAGGTCGCCGTGGCGTCGATCGAGCTCTCGGCGGCCGGCGCGACGCTCGTCGTCGGCCAGACGTACCAGGTCACCGCGGCGGTGAAGGACGCGAGCGGCAGCCCGCTCCCCGACCGCGTCGTGACCTGGACGAGCTCCGACGAGAAGGTCGTGACGGTCTCCGGCACCGGGCTGGTGACGGCGGTGGCCGGCGGCTCGGCGACGATCACCGCGACGGTCGACGGGAAGTCGGCGGTGATGAACGCGGCGGTCAACGCGCCCTCGGTGGCGTCGGTGTCCGTGAGCGCGAACGCGACGACGCTCAAGGTGGGTGAGACGACGCAGCTCACCGCCGTGGCGAAGGACGCCGGCGGCGCCACCCTCTCCGGACAGGCGACGAGCTGGGCGTCGTCGAACGAGGCCGTCGCGACGGTCTCCGGCTCCGGGCTCGTGACCGCGGTGGGCGGCGGGTCGGCGACGATCTCGGCGACCATCGGCGGCAAGGCTGGCTCGGTGAGCGTGTCGGTCGGCGCGGTGGCGGTGGCGTCGGTGGCGATCTCGGGGAGCACCGGCCCCCTGTCGGTCGGCCAGACGACGCAGCTCTCCGCGGCGGCGAAGGACGCGAGCGGCA
The DNA here is from genome assembly GCA_045804285.1 of Gemmatimonadaceae bacterium. Lineage (GTDB taxonomy): Bacteria > Gemmatimonadota > Gemmatimonadetes > Gemmatimonadales > Gemmatimonadaceae > DATMHT01. Next base: position 1,163 of record JBJMNL010000214.1, on the reverse strand, counting down.
GCACGCTCGGCGGCCGCACGGTGACGTGGGGGACGAGCGACGCGGCGATCGTGACGGTCTCCTCGACCGGCCTGGTGGCGGCGGTCAGCGCGGGCTCGGCGACGATCTCGGCGACCGTGGACGGCGTGCAGGGCGTGGCGCCGGTGACGGTCAGCGGCACCACGGCCCCGGTGCAGTCGCCGGGTGCGGTGGTCGGGGTGGCGGAGCTGCCGCGGCAGTACCTGCAGACGAGCGTGGCCTCGACCCCGTCGGGCGGGCAGGTGATCCGCGTCGCCGCGGGCGGCGACCTCCAGGCGGCGCTCGACCAGGCGCAGCTCGGTGACCAAGTCGTCCTCGACGCCGGCGCCACCTTCGTCGGCAACTTCACGCTGCCCGCCAAGTCGTCGGGGAGCGGCTGGATCACGATCCGCTCGTCGGGCACGCTGCCGGCCGAGGGGGAGCGGATGACGGCGGCGAAGGCGGCGCAGTACGCGCTCCCGAAGATCCTGACGGGAATGACCGCGCCCACGATCGCGACCGCGCCCGGCGCGCACCACTACCGCATCATGGGCGTCGAGATCGGCGCGACGACGGCGGTGACGTTCAGCTACTCGCTGGTCAACCTCGGCACCGTCGCGACGGAGCAGAACTCGCTGTCGGTGACGCCGCACCACCTGATCCTCGACCGCGTCTACGTCCACGGCCATTCGGGCCTCGACTTCGCCCGCTGCGTCGGCATGCACGCCGCCGCCGTCGCCGTGATCGACAGCTACGTCTCGGAGTGCCACGGCCGCGGGCGCGACAGCCAGGCCGTCTGGGGCGCCAACGGCCCGGGGCCGTTCAAGATCGTGAACAACTACCTCGAGGGCGCGGGCGAGGTCGTGATGTTCGGCGGCGACGACTCGCGCGCCCAGGAGCTGCTCCCGCACGACATCGAGGTGCGGCACAACCACATCACGCGCCCGGCGGCGTGGAAGGGGGTGTGGCTCGTCAAGAACCTCCTCGAGCTCAAGGAAGGCGTGCGGGTGCTGGTGGAGGGGAACGTGCTCGAGAACCACTGGGCGGACGCGCAGGACGGGTTCGCCGTCGTGCTCAAGGCCGTCGACCAGTACGGGTCGGCGCCGTGGACGACGACGCAGGACGTCACCGTGCGCTCGAACATCCTGCGCAACATCTCCGGCGGC
>JBJMNL010000213.1:0-6892 GCA_045804285.1 Gemmatimonadaceae bacterium | reverse complement strand
GAGGCGGCGGCGCCTCGGGGCCGGCCTCGTCGTCCCGCAGATCTCTCCCCCGCGTCTCCTTCAGGAACAGCGACCCGACCACGCACGTCATCAGCGCGATCGCGATCGGGTAGTGCAGTCCGGCGTAGATGTCCCCCGTCGCCACCACGCGCGACTCGGCGATGAGGGGGAGGAAGCCGCCGAACCAGCCGTTGCCGAGGTGGTAGGGGAGCGACATCGAGGTGTAGCGGATCCGCGTCGGGAAGAGCTCCACCAAGTAGGCGGCGATCGGGCCGTATACCATGCCGACGTAGAGCATGAGCAGCGACAGCAGCGCGACCACCATGACGCGGTCGATGCGCGCCGGCTCCGCCCGCGCCGGGTAGCCGGCGTCGGCGAGCGCCGCCGCGTACGCCGCCGTGTCGAGCGCTGCGCGCGCGCCGAGCGCGACGAGCGGCCGTCCCCCGACGGCGACCGTCCCCCCGCCGGGCACCGCGTGCTCCCGCGCGTACGGCACCCCGCGCTTCGTCAGCCACGCCGCCGCCGCGTCCCCTTCCGCGCCGGCGCGGACGACCACCGGCGCCGCGCGCGCCGCCGCCTCGAGCGCGGGGTTCGCGTAGTGGGTGATCGCCTTGAAGATCGGCACGAAGGTGAGGGCGCCGAGCAGGCAGCCGGCCAGCATGATCCCCTTGCGCCCGACGCGGTCGGAGAGGCGGCCGAAGATGAGGAAGAAGGGCGTGCCGACGAGGAGCGCCGCGGCGACCAGCGTGTACGCGGTCTGGTAGGGGACCTTGAGCGTGTTCTGGAGGAAGAACAGCGCGTAGAACTGTCCCGTGTACCACACCACCCCCTGCCCCGCCGTGAGCCCGAACAGCGCGAGCAGCACGAGCGTGAGGTTCGGCCGGCGCGTGAAGCTCTCGCGGAGCGGCGCCGCGCTCGTCTTCCCCTGCGCCTTGAGCTCGGCGAACAGCGGCGACTCGCGCAGCTTGAGGCGGATGTAGGTGGACACGGCGAGCAGCAGCACCGACACGAGGAAGGGAACGCGCCACCCCCACGCCTTGAACTCCGCCTCGCTCGTCGCCGCCCGCGTCGCCAGGATCACGGCGAGCGAGAGGAAGAAGCCGAGCGTCGCCGTGGTCTGGATCCAGCTCGTGTGCGCCCCGCGCGCCCCGGCCGGCGCGTGCTCCGCCACGTAGGTCGCCGCCCCGCCGTACTCGCCGCCCAACGCGAGCCCCTGCATGAGCCGCAGCGTCACGAGCGCGATCGGCGCGAGGATCCCCACCCGCTCGTACGTCGGCAGCGCGCCGACGAGCGCGGTCGAGAACCCCATGAGCAGGATGGTGACGAGGAAGGTGTACTTCCGCCCCACCCGGTCGCCGAGCCGCCCGAAGACGAGCGCCCCGAAGGGCCGCACGGCGAACCCCGCGCCGAACGTCGCCAGGCTGGCCAGCAGCGCCGCCGTCTCGTTCCCCTTGGGGAAGAAGAGCCCCCCGAAGAACACGGCGAGCGTTCCGTAGAGATAGAAGTCGTACCACTCGAACACCGTGCCGAGCGACGAGGCGAGGATGACGCGGCGGCTGTCGCGAACGGCGGCTTCGCCGACGGCCGGCGCCACGTCGTGCGGGAGGGTCGATGCGGTCATCGAGAGGCGGCGTGAAGGGGGACGGGGGCGGTCGCCGCTAAGCTAGGCGTGGAGGGCGCGGGGGCAAGGCGGGGGTCGTCGCACCACGAGTTGGTGCGCGACGGCGGACCGTGCGCGGTGGGGGGCTGTGCGCGGCGGCGCTCTATGCGCGATCGCCCTCCCTGCGCCACGAGCCAGCTCGCGATGGCGTTCTGAGTGATGAGTGATGAGTTGTGAGTGACGGGGAGTGGCGCGCCCGGCGGCCACCGCGACCCCGCCAGTTCGCGGCCTCCCGGAGCGGGGGGCCCGCCCCGCGCGCGGGCCGCCGCCCGGCGTGATACTCACGACTCACAACTCACAACTCATCACTCACGACGGCGTCACGCATCCGTCCCCGCCCGAGGGACGACCGGTCGAGGGGCGTCCCGGCGCCGTCCCCGCCCCTTCACCCCACCGGCAACATCAGCATGAACGTACTCCCCACCCCCAGCTCACTCTCCACCGTCAGATCCCCGCCCATCCCCCGCGCCAGATCCCGGCTGATCGCGAGCCCGAGCCCGACCCCCTCCTGCCGGCTCGCCAGTCGCGCATCCACCTGCACGAACGGCTCGAAGACGTGCTCCAGCCGCTCGGCGGGGATGCCCACGCCGGTGTCGGTCACGCGGATCGCGACGGCGTCGTCGCGCGGCTCGCAGCGTATGGTGATCGCGCCGCCCGGGTCCGTGAACTTCGTCGCGTTCGAGAGAAGGTTGAGCATGATCTGCTGCAGCTTCTCGCGGTCGGCGCGCACGGTGAGCGCCGGATCGCACTCGGCGACGCCGCGGAAGACGAGACGCCGCGCGCGCATCTGCGGCGCGGTGAGCGCCTCGCACGTCGCGAGCGCCTCGGCCACGGGCACGCGCTCCAGCTCGTACTGGACGACGCCGGCCTCGACGCGCGTGTAGTTCAGGACCTCGTTGATCAGGCCGAGCAGGTGGCGCTGGCTCGTCTGGATTCGCGCCAGCGCCTGCGCCTGCGCCGGCGTCACCGGGCCCTGGATGCCCATCGCCATCAGCTCGGCGTAGCCGCCGATGGCGTTGAGCGGGGTGCGCAGCTCGTGGCTCATCGTCGCCAGGAACTCCGCCTTCGCGCGGTTCGCCTCCTCCGCCTCGGCGCGCGCCGCCTCGGCCGCCTCGCGCGCCAGCTCCACCTCGCGCCGCGCCCGCACCTGCTCCGTCACGTCCACCGACGCGCTCGCGATCGCGTACACCGCCCCCGCCGCGTCGCGCAGCGGCTGGTAGCCGATGTTGAAGAAGTGTGGCTCGGCCACGCCGGCGCCGGCGTGGTCGAGCATCACCGCCCGCTCGGCGCCGAAGTACGGCTCGCCGGTCGCGTAGACGCGGTCCAGGATCTCGACGAGCCCCTGCCCCACGAGCTCGGGGAACGCCTCGCGAATCGTGCGGCCGAGGAGGGGGCGCCCGCCCCCCGGCGTCTCGGCGTAGCGCGGGCTCACGATCGTGTAGACGTGCTCCGGCCCGCTCATGACCGCGACCGCCACCGGCGCCTGCTCGAAGACGTCGCGCAGCCGCGCCTCGCTCGCGCGCAGCGCCTCCTGCGCCGCCTCGCTCTCGCGCAGCAGCCGCTCGACCTCGCGACGCGCGAGCACGCGGCGCGTGACGTCGGAGCCGTGCGCGATGACGCCGGAGCGGATCCCCCCCGCCTCGGTGAGCGGCGCGTAGGTCAGGTCCACGAAGCACTCCTCGAGCGGCGCGCCCGGCGTGCGGGCGAGCGAGGCGCGGAGCTCGCGGCCGATGTACGGCGTCCCCGTCGCCAGCACGCCGTCGAGGATCTCGTCGAAGCCCTGGCCGCGGATCTCGGGGAGCGCCTCGAGCAGCGGCCGGCCGAGGAGGTCCCGGTGGCCGACGAGCTGGTAGTAGGAGTCGTTGACGAACTCGAAGACGTGATCCCGGCCGCGGAACACGGCGAGGAAGGCCGGCGCCTGCTCGAACACCTCGCGCAGCCGCGCCTCCGCCCGCTCCGCGGCCGCGCGCGCGACGTTCGCCTCCCGCTCGGCGACGACGCGACCCGTCGTCTCGGCCGCGATGTTGAGGAACGCCACGATCGCGCCCGCCTCGTCGCGCACCGCGCTCAGGGCGAAGGTGAACCAGGCGTCCGCCCCCGCCCCCGCCCCCTCGCGCTGCATGACGAACGACGAATCCTCGGCGTAGACGGGGGACCCGCCCGCGCGGATGCGCGCGAACATGGGCGCGATCTCGGACCAGATCTCCGCCCACGTCTCCGCGCCCGACCGCCCGAGGGCGCGTGGATGCTTCGCGCCGAGCACGCGCCGGTAGGCGTCGTTGTAGATCAGCGTGAGCTCCGCCCCGCACCAGAGATTGATCGGGAAGGGCGACTCCAGACAGGTGCGCACGACGAAGCGCAGCTCCGCCGGCCACGTCTCGACCGGCCCGAGCGGCGTCGCCGCCCAGTCCAGCGCGCGGCAACGCGCGCGCATCTCCCCTTCTCCGGCGAATACCGCCGCGGCGCTCTCCATCACGTCGCTCTCCATCGCGGCGCTCTCCATCACGTCGTTCCTCGCCAGTGCCTTCACCGTCCCACCCATCGGCTCCGTCGCCGCACGGGAAGCACGTGAAATCTAGCGACTGGGTCATCCGACCCGGGTCACCTTCCCCACGCGCGCGCCGCCGAGCGGCCGCATTCTCCTGACCGTACGGTGCCGCACGCACCGTCCCGCGGTCCGCCGAACCGGCGCACGCGCGCACCCACGCACCCACAGAGGAGAGAAGGCCATGTCGCAGACGAGCAGCAACCCCAGCACCGTTCGCCGCGCGCGGCGCGCGCTCGCCGCGCTCGCCGCGAGCGCCCTGGCCGGCGCGGCGCTCGTCGTCGCCTGCACCGACCCCGCCACGACTGGCGTCGCGTCGCCCGGGACGGCGGCGCAGGTGAGCGACTTCGGACCCGCCACGCACATCCAGTACGGCGCCCCCGTGCAAGTCGGCAACGGCCGCGCGCGCACCTACGTGGTGCTCGATCAGAAAAATGGCGGCGCGCCGCTCGAGCTCGGCGTCGCGTTCGACGAGAGCGCGATGGACGGGCTGCCGGCCGCGAGCGCGGATCACTCCGGCACCGGGCACCCCGACATGCACGCGTTCGTCCTGCCGACGCCGGCGCAGAACCCGACGCCGATCCGGTTCGTGGAGCTGGACTGGAACCCCGTCGGCCACGAGCCGGCCGGCATCTACGACAAGCCGCATTTCGACTTCCACTTCTACGGCATCTCGGTCGCCGAGCGGAACGCGATCGTCCCGACCGACCCGCAGTACGCCGCCAGGGCGGGGAACTTCCCGGCCGCCGACTACGTCCCGGCCGGCTATCTCCCGCCGACGATCCTGGCGGGCGCGCCGCCCGAGGCGGTCGCGGTGCCGCGCATGGGCATGCACTGGCTCTCTCCGGCGACGTCCCCCGAGCTGCCGCCGACGCTCACGCCGTTCACGAGCACCTTCATCTACGGCACGTGGGACGGCCGCGTGATCTTCGCCGAGCCGATGGTCACCCGCGACTACATCATGTCGAAGCCGAACGTCACGAGGCGGGTCGCCGTCGCCGCGAAGCACGAGGTGCGCGGCTGGTACCCGAGCTCGTACACGGTGGGCTATGACGCGCCGACGAAGGAATATCGCGTCTCGCTCGGCGGCTTCGCGAAGCTCGACTGACGAGACGAGCCCGGGGCGCGCGAGCCGTACCCGGTACCCGGAATCGGGTACGGCCCGCGCGCGGTCACGATCACTCCCACCTTCCTCGCCGTTCCCCGCCTCATGAGGCATCCCGATCGTCCCCCCGCCTCTCGCGCGTCCCGGCCCGTCGTCGTCCAGCCGGGTGACGGCGTGGAGATGCACGTGCTCGACGAGACGGCCACGTTCAAGGTGGGCGCGGCGGACATGGGGGGCGCCTTCTCCCTCATCGAGCTGGCGACGCCGCCGGGCGGCGGCGTCGGCCTCCACGCGAACGACTCTGCGGACGCGGTGCTCTACGTCGTGGAGGGCGTCTACGCGCTCCGGCTCGGCGAGCAGACGACGGAGCTCGGGGTCGGCGCGTGCGCGCTCGTGCCGCGCGGCATCCTCCACGCCGTGACGAACGCCGGCCCCTCCACGGCGCGGCTGCTCGTCTTCTCGGCGCCGGCCACGACCCCCGAGCGGCTGTTCATCGAGCTCGCCACCCTCTTCGCCAGCGGCGCGGCGGGGTCGCCGGAGCTCGCCGCCGCGCTCGGCCTCGTCGCCACGGCGCGCGGCGTCACCCTGCCGACGCCCCCATCCGCCGGATCGGGCGGCCGGGCCCGGAGGGGATAGCCGTGCGCCGGACATTGACGCGCTCTAACGAGCCGGCCGGTCCAACGCTATGTTCGTCCCCCCCGACGTGTCCCGGCGCAGGGACCGTCGGCCGATCGACGCCGGCCGCGCCGGCATGCCGCCCCGGAGAGGGCCGACGATGACGACCGCCACCCTCGTCCCCACCGCCAGTGGCCTGGCGCCCACGCCGTTCGCCGCCGACGGCCTGCGCGCCCTCGAGCGCACGCTGCAGACCCTCCTCTCGCCGCTCGAGTACCCCGACTGGCTCTCGTGGCGCGACGCGGCGCACGAGCGCCTGCTCGCCCTCACCGGCGCCGACGGGCTCGGGATCTACGCGCCGCTCGCCGACGGCATGGCCGCCTGGTACGGACCGCACGTCGCCCCCGGCGTGCTCCGATTCTACGCCGAGACGCGCGCGGCCTTCTACGCGGGCAGGCCGGACTCGAAGGAGGAGCCCTTCCTCAGCCGCTTCGAGGCGCTCGGCCTCGGGGTCGCGCACCTGGCGCACGTCATCGACCGGTCCACGTTCGAGCGGACGCCGCTGTACGGCGAGATGGTGCTGCCGAACGCGCTCCACAGCCTCACGACGGCGAAGTTCGGCTTCGGCGGCCGCGACGACGCGCAGCTCTACTTCACCAACGAGCGGCGGGGCCCGCACGAGCCGGACGACGTCCGCGTCGCCCTCGTGCGCACGGTCCTTCCCGCCTTCCGCGCCGGCCTCGCCGCCTGGCACCGCCTCGGCGCCCAGCGCGCCGAGCTCGCGCGCCTCCTCGACGCGCTCTCCGATGCGACGCTCCTCTTCGGCACGTCGGGGGAGCTGCTCCACGCCAACCCGGCCGCGGCGCGCCTGACGAGCGGGACGGCGGGGGAGCGCGTCGGCGCCGAGGCGCAGCGCGTGGCGTGGAGCATCGGCGCGCTCGTCCGCCGCCGCGCGCCGGCCGCCGCG